>CAVGFB010000024.1:0-2588 GCA_963628375.1 Gorillivita sp. (SeqCode) | reverse complement strand
GGGTTTACCTAGCCACTATGTTGCCATAGTGCTGGTGCGCTCTTACCGCACCTTTTCAGCTTTTCCCTTTGGTTTAGAATTTAAACCCAGTTGGAGTTTCCCTTTCTGTGGCACTAATCCGTCAGGTCACCCTGCCGAGCCGTTAACTCGCATCTCTGCCCAATGGAGCCCGGACTTTCCTTACAAATTTGCTTTGCACAAGTCCTACGGTTTACTTAAAGCTTTTCTAGTATAGTATTTAAAGTTATAAAATAAATATTAATTTTTATATTGTAAAATAACATTCTAAATACAAAATGAATACCAAAAAAAAGAAAAATATAATATTAATTCTGCAGGCTAGTGTTGGATCGGGTCATAAAGAAGCTGCTAGAGCTATTAAAAACGCACTTGATCAAACAAAGGGCGAAATCAATCAATTTGATTATGAGACTAAAATTGTTGATATGCTAGACTTTTGTTTAATCAAAGTTGATGGAGACAAAATAGCTACTCAATATACAGGGTCCTTAGCACCAATACAAGATTTTTTTTGAAGGTATAATTTTACAGGAAGAATAAATTGAGGTGGAGGCAGGATTTATAAGTATTTTTTTCCTAAATTTTTAGAATTTTTTAAAAAATTACTTGAAGAATACAATGTTTCTGCTGCAGTTTGTACTCATATGATTGGAGCAAATGTTGTATGTGGAGCTCGTGATAAGCTGTCACTTAATTTTCCTATAATAAGTGTTCCTACAGATTATGAAACAGAAGGACTTTGACCTAATAAGCAAACAGACCTATATTGTGTTGGTTCACAGCGTATGATCGATACTCTACTTGCAAGAAAAGTTCCTATTGATAAAATTATATTAACGGGAATGCCTGCATCCCCTGAATTTACGCTAGATTATGATGTCTGTAAATGTCGCGAGGATTTTAAACTTCCTCAAGATAAAGCGATTGTGCTTATTATGAGTGGTGCGAGTGAACCTACTCCTTATATTAACATGAGAAAAACCCTAGAAAATTCTATATCTTACTTTTCAATGATGGATTGAGTTTACTTTGTTTTTTGTGTTGGAAAAGATAAGAAATATAAAAATAAACTCGAAAGCGAAATAAAACAGCATAAAGCAAAAAATATTCGAGTACTGAGCTATATTGACAACATAGCTCCTCTTATGGCAGCAAGTGACTTAGCTTTATGTAAAGCTGGAGGAATGACGGTTACAGAATGCTTGTGCTCAAAGCTTCCAATGTTATTAGTAGGCAAAGGCTATGCTCAAGAACACATAAATATAGATTATCTTACAAGCATTGGTGCTGCTTACCATGCTACTACCTATAAAGAAATGATTCAACTTCTTGTCAAAATTTTATCTAATAAACATGTTTATCAAGTTTTACAAGAAAATAGCAACGATGTAAGAAAGCCAGATGCCGCATTTGATATAGGTAGAGCTACTTTAATTATGAGTGGAGTCAATGTTGATAAATTAAGTAATTGCAAAGTTAATTTAACCTCCCGAGCTGTTCAAGCATATGATATTTATAAAGACAAAATTGACGGCAACGACAAAAAAACAAAACTTAAACTTATAGATTTATATATAGGAGATGCACCCGCTCATAAAAGATAATTACCCTATTATGGACGTTGAGAAAGAATATAACAAATTATACAAATTAAATTTTAAAACTCTTTTAAAGCAATTGGATAATAATCAACTTTGTCATGCTTATTTATTTTGTATGGGCAATTCAGAAGTAAACTTTAAGCAATCTTATAAGTTTGCATGTGATATTACTAAAAATAACTTTAGCTTTAATGATAATAATTTCAATAATATCTCAGATGTGTCTGTATATTATCCGCATGGATCAAATGGTTATTTAAATAGTCAAATCAAAGAAATCATTGATTCTGTAAATTTATCTCCAATCAAATCAGACTATAAAGTATACATTATAAATAATGCTGAAATGCTAACGTTATCCAGTGCCAATGCTTTCTTAAAAACCCTTGAAGAGCCACCAGATTTTGTTGTTTTTATACTGCTTTCAAACAATGCAGATAACATATTGCCTACAATAGTTTCTAGATGTCAAGTACACAAATTTAAAAACTTTTCATTTGATGAGATAAAAACTATTGTTAATAATGAAATTAATGTAGAAGATAATACTCTTAAAATATATCTTAAACTTTTTAATAATAATATTGATAAAACAATAGAATTTTTAAATGATGATGATTTAAAACAAATCTATGATAATACTGTCGAATTTGTTAAAGACAGTCAATGTTTAAGTGAGTGAGAAACTCTAAAAGCATCTGGACAAATAAATGAATTGATCTCTATTTATTGTAGTAAGTTGCAGATGAAGTTAAAAGATAAACTTACACACGACTCAGATGTTTTAGAGAGCCAAATAATAAAAGACAAAGAAATACAAAATAAGCGATACTGTTCGCAAAAAGAGAAACAATTGTTGTATTTTGTTACAGATATTGTTTTGTATTACTTTAACTTTTTTCAATATAATAAATTAGAGCGTTGGGATAAAAATGTTGTTGATATAATTAAAATTCAAAGCTATTT
>CAVGFB010000023.1:0-2440 GCA_963628375.1 Gorillivita sp. (SeqCode) | reverse complement strand
GATGCAACGTGATATGACAAGTTAGGTAAAGCATATGAAAAGTGTGCGATTCCTGATACAAGGACAAAGACCACAACCTACTATGACCATGACCCACGTGAAGCTTATGGATATAAAGATACAGCAGAGTCTGGCATAACTATACTTGTACTTACCTATGACGATGAAAAGGCCACTCATGAAAACACTTATGACATCCCTGAGTCTGCAACTAAAGATAGTGATTGAAAATGAAATGATGATAGAAAAGAATTTACAAAAGTTGACATAAAAGAAAATTTTAAAAATTATGACAAACTTACCAGTACCGCATATATGTTTAATGGGTTTAAGAATGTTTCAGACCATAGTGGATTTGAATATTTAAACACCTCAAATGTTACAGACATGTCGCAGATGTTCTTTGAATATGCTGGTCAAATTGTGGATTTTAATCTTGTACCTAATGTGGAGAATTGAGACACATCAAAAGTTACTAACATGTATGGCTTGTTTGCTGGTTATGCTAATTCTTCTAAAAAACTAAATTTAGTACCAAATGTATCAAAGTGAGACACTCAAAGCATTACCAATATTGTTGGCATGTTTATGAGTTACGGTGATCAAATGAGTTTTGAATGCCTAGATCTCTCTAGCTTTAATACAACTAAAATAACAAAACTTACACAGTATGTTTGAGCATTAGCTGGCATGAAATTAAAGTCTATTAAGATTTCCCCTTTTTTTACGCTATCACTAGACTCTGTCAATCTTACTAATTCAGAGAACTCAATAGCATCAACTACCAGTTGATACGATGAAGACTGTAAAGTATATTCTTTAAGTGAATTGCCAGTTGGCGAGAGTATTAAAGGAGTTACAACATACTATGACCATGATTTGCGTGAGGCTTACGGATATATGGACGGTACTACTCTTGTAATAGCATTCGATAAAGACAAGTCAACGCATAAAGATACAGAAATTTATGATATTCCTGAGTCAGCTTCTCAGCCTAGTGATTGAAAGTGAGATAAAGATAGAGATACATTTAAAAAAATTGACATAAAAGCTAATTTTAAAGATTATAGTGGACTTACAAGCACGTCTTATATGTTTTCTGATTTTAATAATTTAAACGAGAGTGCTGGGCTTGAAAACATAAACACATCAAACGTGACAAACATGTCATCTATGTTTAAAAATTTTGCGTATAACTCTAAAACAATAAATTCAGTTCCTGATGTATCAAAATGAGACACATCTAAAGTTACTGATATGAGTAGTATGTTTTATAATTATGGATATTCTTCTACCAAACTAGATACAGTTCTTGATGTATCAGAATGAAAGACCACTAAAGTGGTAAACATGACTGAAATGTTCAGCTTTTATGGATATACGTCTGCTGTATTAAATACAGTTCCTGATGTGTCAAGCTGAGACACATCAAGTGTTACAAGTATGTCAGCTATGTTTGAAAGTTATGGTCAAAGTTCATCTGAATTAAGCAAGGCACCTAGTGTTTCAGAATGAGATACGTCTAAAGTTGAGAACATGTCATCACTGTTTTATGATTACGGAGCTACGTCTACAAAATTAAATGAGGTTCCAGACGTATCAAAATGAACCACTTCCAATGTAACAAATATGTCTAATATGTTTTTTGAGTATGGAAAGTTGCAGGTATTTGATTGTTTGTATCTGAATGATTTTGATACAAATAAAACAGAATCTTATTCCTCTATGTTATCGGGCATGAAGTTAAAGTCTATAAAACTTGGCAAAGATTTTAAGCTATCATTAACCTCAACAGGTGCATGTTTAACTAACAGTAGCGGGGATGCAGGGGCTACATGGTATGATGAAGATGGAGGAGAGTATAAGGAATGTGCAATTCCAGAAAGAGACAAAACCATCACCTATTATGATTATGATCCTACTAAATCTGTTGCTTATGCATATAAGGAAACAACTAACGATGAAACAACTCTTATATTCACCTATGACAAGCAAAAAACAACACATAAAACATACTATGATATCACTCCATCAGCTACTCAGGCTAGTGATTGAACGTGAAACGGTTATAGACACGACTTTACAAGTGTAAAGATAAACGCAAGTTTTAATGCTTATAAAGACTTAGCTTCTACGTCTTTTATGTTTTATGATTTTATTAACGTAAAAGATCTTGAGGGATTCGGTAATTTAGACACATCTAAAGTTACAAATATGTCATCTATGTTTTATAAATTTGGAAGTTCATCAACTAATTTAAATAAAGTACCTGATGTTGAAGATTGAGATACATCAAAAGTTACAAACATGAGCGATATGTTTAAAAGTTATGGTGAATCTTCTAATTCTATAGATTGTTTGCCTAATCTATTAAAATGAAAGACTTCTAATGTTGAGGATATGTCAGGCATGTTTGCAGATTATGGAAAGCAATGTGTAT
>CAVGFB010000022.1:0-13261 GCA_963628375.1 Gorillivita sp. (SeqCode) | reverse complement strand
ATTCCAGAAAAGGCAAAGAGCAACACGGGCGTATACATTGCTCCTCCAAATTTTTGTATTTTTTGCATTTTTTAAACTCCTTCCCTTTTTAATTTAAGTTAAAAACTTAAATACTATCATTTACACTCTTTAATTTAAAGAGCATTAAGCTGAATGAGCATAAACGTAACAGAAGATTATAACTTATTTAGACGGCAAATTGCTTCTATTTTTTTGCATTAATTTAATATAAAAAAATAATTAAAAGTTTGATTAAAGGAACTTCCTTGCTCCTAGAAACTGAATTTTTTACTAAAGTAGTTGATTAATAGTTACAACAAAGTTAATAGTTACAAAATATCTTCTACTTTTTCTCTAACTGAAGCTACTGTAAGACCAACAATAACCTGCATTGAGCATCCGTTCTTAGAAACACCACTAGTTCCAATTTTTTTAAAGTCAGTGTCTGAACCTACAAGAGAGCTGTCATGTACGTTTACACGCAGGCGCGTACAACAATTTGTTAAATCTTTAATGTTATCCTTACCTCCAAGTAGTTTAACTATGTTTTCTGCAAGAATTTCATTTTTAGATTTACCTTTAGACTCATCGGTAACACAACTGTTAGACTTTTTTTCTAGATAGTCTTTTTTAGATTTAAACTCTATTTCACTTTCGTCATCATCTTCACGACCTGGTGTTTTAAAATCAAATTTTAATATAAGCGTTCTAAAAACAACAAAATAAATACCAACAAAAATAAGGCCTATTATAAGAGCTGTGAGGAAAGTAAAGGCATGATTTTTCATTAAAGGGATGAAATTAAGTGAGCTCATTTCAATAAGTCCTCCACCCACAACAACAACTCCAAATGCATTCATTACTGTAGATAGGCAAGCTGCAAGGAATGCATGTACTATAAACAACATCGGAGCAATAAATAAAAATGTATATTCAATTGGTTCTGTAACTCCACAGATAACAGATGTAAGAGTAATAGGAATTAAAAGACTTAAGAGTTGTTCTCTTCTTTCAGGCTTTGCCGTGCTATAAAAAGCAAAAGCTATACCTGTACATCCAAATATTTTTGACCAACCTGTACTAGTAAAGCAAGCTCAAGGTGCAAGATCTTTTAGTGGTTCGGTAGTTGCTGCCATAGTTGGTAAAAGATTACTTCATGCTGAATAAATACCTCCTGGGATAACAACATTATCAAAAAATAGAGGAGTATAAAGTAGGTGATGGAGCCCAAAGGGTATTAGAGCTCTTTCCAAAAAGACAAAAATCCAAACTCCCACAAGTCCAGTTGTAGTTAAGAATCCTTGAAGTGCTATAATAACGTTTTGAATATGTGGTCATACAAAACAACTTGCGACAGCTGTTGGAAGCAAAATAAAAAAGCTAATTACATAAACAAAAACAGAACCATTAAACACACCCAATCAAACGGGTAATTCTTTATCAAAAAATTTGTTGTGTACAGCGATTACGATACCTGCAACACCAAGCCCGCCAAATATTCCCATATCTAGTGTTTTAATAGAAGCAACTAAGGCAAGCCTTGGAGAAGACTCAACATCAGCACTAAAGTCTACGCCAAAGTCCCCACCTCACTGTGAAAGAAGTGCGTTTATAAAATAATGAAATGTCAAGAATCCAACCAATGCCTCCATACAGCAACGAGCATGTTGTTTTTTAGCTAATCCGATTGGCAGAGAGACTGCAAACAAAAGTGGTAGCTGATTAAAAACTGTTCATCCGCCTTGTAAGAAGACATACCAACATTTGTATCAAAAACAATCTTTTGCTGCAAGATCTCCAAAGATAGCTTCTGTTGTAAAAAGGGTACCAATTCCTACTACAATTCCAGCAAAGGCAAAAAGCAATACAGGCGTAAACATTGCTCCCCCGAATTTTTGTACTTTCTGCATAATTTAAACTCCTATCCCTTTAAATTTAAGTTAGAAACTCAAATACTACCGTCTACACTCTTTCATTCAAAAAGAGTTAAGCTGAATGAGCATAAACTTAACAGAAGATTATAACTTACTTAGACTGCAAATTGTTTCTATTTTTTTGCAGTCATTTAATATGAAAAAAATAATTCAAATTATGATTAAAGGAGCTTTCTTGTTCCTAAAACTGAATTTTTTACTAAAGTAGTTAACTAATAGTTACAACAAAGTTTATAGTTGCAAAATATCTTCCACCTTCTCCCTAACTGAAGGTACTGTTAGACCAACAATAACCTGCATTGAACATCCATTCTTAGAGACACCACTAGTTCCAATTTTTTTAAAGTCAGTATCAGATCCTACAAGTGAGCTGTCATGTACATTTACACGCAGGCGAGTACAGCAATTCGTTAAATCTTTAATGTTATCTTTGCCTCCCAAAAGTTCAACTATGTTCTCAGCAAGAATTTCATTTTTAGATTTGCCTTTAGACTTATCAGTAACACCACTGTTAGACTTTTTATCTAAATAGTCTTTTTTTGATTTAAAGTCTATTTCGCTTTCTTCATCTTCACGACCTGGAGTTTTATAATCAAATTTTATTATAAGTGTACGAAATACAATAAAATAAATTCCTACATAAACAAGTCCTATTATAAGACCAATTAGATAAGTAAAGGCATGATTTTTCATTAAAGGAATGAAATTTTGTACGGTCATATCAATTAAGCTTCCTGAAAATATTCCTATAACTCCAAATGCGTTCATGGTTGTTGCTAAACAAGCTCCTAAAATGGCGTGAACTACAAATAATGGCGGAGCAATAAACAAAAAAGTAAATTCAAGAGGTTCTGTAATACAACAAAGAATTGCTGTAAGTGTTATGGGAACTAAAAAACTCAATAGTTGTTTGCGTCTTTCAGGCTTTGCGGTGTTATAGAGAGCCAAGGCGATCCCGGTACATCCAAACACAGAAGACCAACCAGTACAAGCAAAAGAAGCTCATGGAGCAAGATCTTTTATAGGCTCAGTAGAAGCAGCAAATGTTGGAAGTGAATTTGCTCATGTTAAATTAATACCTCCTGGGATAACAACATTATCAAAGAAAAAAGGAGTATAAAGTAGGTGATGAAGCCCAAACGGTAAAAGCAACTTCTCAAAAAGAGCAAATACTCAAACGCCAACAAGACCAGTTGAAGTTAAAAATCCCTGAAGTCCTACAATACCGTTTTGAACATGTGGTCATACAAAACAACATGCAACAGCTGTTGCTAGTAAAGCAAAAAAACTAATCGTATAAACAAAAACAGAACCATTAAACACACCCAATCAAACAGGCAATTCCTTATCAAAATATTTATTGTGAATGGCTACTACAATGGCCGACACACCAAGAGCACCAAATATTCCCATATCTAGTGTTTTAATAGATGCAACTAAAGCAAGCCTTTGAGAAGACTCAACATCAGCACTAAAGTCAATACCAAAGTCCCCGCCTCACTGAGAAAGGAGTGCATTTATAAAATAATGAAATGTTAGAAATCCAACTAAAGCCTCCATACAACAACGAGCATGTTGCTTTTTAGCTAATCCAATTGGAAGAGAGACTGCAAATAAAAGTGGCAGCTGATTAATAACTGTCCATCCTCCTTTTAGAAAGACATATCAACATTTGTATCAAATACAATCTTTTGCTGCAAGATCTCCAAAGATAGCTTCTGTTGTAAAAAGTGTTCCTAATCCTATTACAATTCCAGCAAAGGTGTTGAGCATAATTGGTGTAAGCATAGCACCACCAAATTTTTGAATTTTTTGCATTATATTCTCCCTTCCTTTTATAAGCAAAGTTAAACCATAACATTACTTGTTTAATTTGACCTTTATATAAAATCAAATAGATTATATTATACAATAAGTTTTAAGAAAATACAACAAATTAAAATCTTTTTTATAATAATTAAAGAAATAATAAAATTATTAACACAAAAATAAGGAGATAAACAATGAATATTTTAATGATAAATTTAATGCCACTATCAGGTTCTGGGAGCGGAGTATATTGTGAAAACATGGCAAATGCCCTTATAAGACAGGGGCATAAAGTATGTGTTATTTTTGTAGATAATTTAGTTACAGATACGTCAAAATATAATTTTAAATGTCATCAAATATTTTTTAAAGATGACAATGGTAAATCTCCACAAATAAAAAATAAAGTATTAGATTTTAACTTTCCTTGTATGACAACTCACCCAAGAAGTGTTTTTAACTTTAGAGATATGACAAATACACAAATTGAACAATATGAAAATGCATTTAGAGAAGCTATAAAACAAGAGATTGTTGAATTTAATCCAGACATTATACACTCTGGTCATATTTGAATATCATCTGCTGTAGCTTCTGAATTTGATATACCTTTAGTTATCACCTGTCATGGGACTGATATACAAGGCTTTTGTGAGAGTGAAAAATATCACGCTTGAGCAAATAAAGCAGCTGATGCATGTGAGGCTATTGTATGTATTAGTGATAAAAATGCAGACGAAGCAAAAGAATGCTTTCCTAATAATGCTGATAAATGCATTACAATGCCAAATGGATACGATAACCATGTCTTCTACCCTGATAAAGTTAGTGTAAATGATGTTTTAGAAAAATATAATATTGAAAAAAAGTATAAAAAAATAGTTAGTTTTGCTGGTAAGTTTGCTCATTTTAAAGGAATCGATATTCTACTTAAAGCCGCTAAAATGTACAACGTGAATGATGTTGCAACGATATTAGCTGGCGATGGTGCTTTGTTTGAACAAATGACTAAATTAAAAAATGATCTTAAATTAGACAATGTCTACTTTATACATTATCAACCACATGATGCCTTAAGAATGTTATATAACTCAGCAACCGTATCTCTAGTCCCATCTAGAAATGAGCCTTTTGGCCTTGTTGTAATTGAAGCAAACGCATGCGGAACCCCTGTTATTGGAACAAACGACGGAGGGATTGCTGATATCTTAACAACAAACACAGGGGTTTTAATTAACCCAGAAGATCCTGAAGCACTAGCTTTAAATGTAGAGAAAATTTTAAATAATGAAATAAGTTTTAACAGAGAAAAAATAGCTGAAATTACAAAGCAAAAATTCTCTCAAGATTCATTGATTTTAAAAACAATTGATCTCTACAAAAAAGCAATTAAAAATTACTAATTAAAGAATTAAACAATAAAATTATTTAGGGTAACTTAATAATATCTGCCTTATCTAAAAAGCTATTGTCAAAATAATCTAGATTCGTAGTTGTTATAAATACCTGCGAGATATTATTAAGCAAATTTAAGAGCTTATTTCTTCTTGTTTTGTCAAGCTCACTCATCACATCGTCAAGCAGCAAAATTGGTGACTTTTTTATTTTACTTTCAATAAGCTTTAAGTGTGCAAGTTTTAGTGCAAGAATTATTGAGCGATGCTGGCCTTGGCTTGCATAATCTTTAGCCTCAATATTATTTAATGTAAACTTAATATCATCTCTGTGAGGTCCTATTAATGACCTGCCAGATACTAGCTCTTTTTGTTCTAATAATAATAACTTATCTTTTATTAGTTTTTGTAGCTCAGCTTTAGTTAAATTACATTCTGTAACATTTTCAAAGCTTTCTTTATCAAAATTTAAAATATTACTTACATAATAAAAGTTTAGAGCCTCATTTGATTTATTTAAATTATCTTCATCATGACTACTGCAAATTTTATTGTATGAGTTTGTAATATATTCTGCATAAATTGATAACAAGTTTCTTCTCAATAAAGTAAACTGACTTGCAGTTATAACCATGACTTCGTTTAATGCTTTTAGAGTATTCAAGTCAGGGCATTTTTTTAACATATAGTTTTTTTGCGCAATTAAATTATTGTAATCTCTTCTTACCACTTGATAATTTTTTGATAGTTGACATCCAATTTTGTCAACTAAATCTCGCCTTAATTTAGAAGACCCCTTAACCACCATCAAATCATCAGGAATAAAAGTTACACAAGGAAGTTTGTTTTTAATATCTATTGAAGTTTTGTATTTTCCATTGAATTTTAATTTTTTTGAACCATTTGAAACAGAAAGGGAAATCTTATTATTTTCAGAGTCAATCCCCTCAATAAACATTAAATCATTATTTACTGCAGAGCTTGTTAACAAGTCTTGTCATTTGGGCTTTCTAAAGCTATGTTGTTCACAGATTAGGTTTATTGCTTCAAGTAAATTAGTTTTGCCAACTGCGTTGTTTCCTACTAAAATATTAAAACGCTCAAAATTATTAATTTCAAGCGCTTTAAAGTTTCTGAAATTTTTAAGTTTAATTGATTTAATAAAACTCAAATTTTGTCTCCTAAACTACCTAGAAATATTTACAGGCAACAAAAGATAAGTAGAATTATCAGGGTTTTCGTCTAAGAATAATCCAGGCTTAGTTGAGTTTACAAATTCAAGTATTACACTGCTAGAGTCTATTGTGGATAATCCCTCAATAATGTAGTTACAATTAAATGAAATAGTTAAATCTTGCACCGAACTATCCAAAACTTCACATTTTAGCGTTTCATTAACAGACCCTACATCTTGGGCATCTCCACTTAGTTCAACAGTTGAACTAGTAACATCAAAATTTAAGGTCACAACTGGAGTAACGTCATTAACAACACTAATTCTATTTACTGCAGAGGCTAGAGCCCTTTTATCAAGCTTTACTCTAAGTGGAATGTCTTTAGGTATAAGTTGCTCATAATTAGGAAAATTCCCGTCAATTCTTCTATTTATAAAAACAACGTCCTTAGTAGTTATAACAACCTGATTTTTAGAAGTGCTAATTGTCAAGCTTTTTGTATTTTTATCTAAAGTTGTAACGTCGCTTAAAAAATCCCCACGTATCACACAGGAAAATCCCTCGACACTGGCAGCTGATCCACTTAGTCCACAAGAAGTAATTTCAATTCTATAAGCATCTGTTGCTACCATTTCAAGCTTACCTTCATTTATGGTAATATTTACACCTTGTAATATGCTACGAGTCTCGTCCTTAGAAGTCATCTTTGCAACTTTTTTTATCATTGTGCTAAATTCCTCAAACGGAATCTCGGCAGATTTATCAGGTTCAACATGAGGAAACTCAGGAAAATCCTCTGAACTCATACTTCTAATATTAAAGTTTGACTTACCACATGCAATTTCAACATTACTATTGCTAGTTGTAATACTTATTGCTTCATCAGGCAGAGTTTTAACAATTTCACTTAAAAGTCTTCATGGAATTAAGCTCTCACCCTCCTGCTCTATTAAGGCAGGCTTATTAACTTGAATAGATAGTTCCATATCGGTTGCTAAAAGTGTAATCTCGTCCTCGTTTGCTTTAATTAAAACGCCTGCAAGAGTTGGAATAGTTGAGCGTGCTGATATTGCATTTCCACAAATTTGTAGAGCTTTATCAAATACTCCTTTGTTTATTGAAAATTTCATGTTTACTCCTTAACTATTTAAACATTCTATAAATATACTCAAAACACAATTATAAAACAATATTTATAAGTCTCTTTGGAACTACAATTACCTTCTTTAAAGTTTTACCACTAATTTGATCTTCAACAGATTTTAAAGCTTTATCTTGAATGTCTTCTTTACTCGTATTTACGTCAACTACAATTTTATTTTTAATCTTGCCGTTAATTTGAACAACAAGCTCAACTTCTTGTTTTTGAGCTTCCTCTTTTTTTGCAGTTGGTCAGGGTTGAAAATGTATTGACTTATATTTATCATTGTCAGCCCCACAATGTCCCAAAACACTTTCTCAAAGTTCTTCTGCCATATGAGGAGCGATGGGAGAAATTAATTTAACCATAACATCAGCAGTATCTAAACAAAGTTTTGTTGCGGTTTCACAATTTTCTCTGCGTTCAGGACTTGCATACGTTAAAAATTCAATTGCCACATTAGTTAGCTCCATTAAAGAAGAAATTGCAGTATTGAATTGATTATTCTTAAAATCATGAGTTATCTTTAAGATAACCTCTGCTCGCTTTCTAACAAGCTCTTTACGTGCTGACTTTCTTTTTTCGTTTGACTTTTTTTCTAACTCAGAATTTGCATAAAATTCTGGACGATAAAAGGATTGATTATCATCTTTATTATCTGATCCAGCTTTAAAGCACAAATCATTTATAACACGTCAAAATCTATTCAGAAATTTATACATCCCTGCAAGACCATCCTCATCCCACAGCAAGTCTTTATCAGGAGGTGCCATAAACAAAATATAGGCTCTTACAGCATCTGCACCATAGTTTATAATCATATCCTCAGGAGATACTACATTGCCCTTCGATTTGCTCATAGTCTCACCGTTTTCATCTTTAACCATTCCCTGACACAACAAGTTTTTAAATGGCTCATCAAAAGACAATAATCCCATGTCACGCATAGCTTTTGTAAAGAATCTTGAATATAGTAAATGTAAAATAGCATGCTCAATTCCGCCAATGTATTGGTCAACTGGCATTCATTTATCTGCAAGTTTCTTATCAAATGGCAATTTCTTATTATGAGGATCGGTATATCTTAAAAAATATCATGAAGAACAAGTGAAAGTATCCATTGTGTCAGTTTCTCGCTTTGCAGGACGTCCACATTTGGGGCATGTACATTCATAGAAACCTTTATGAGTTGCAAGGGTTTGCCCTTCAGATAAATCAATATCCTCTGGCAAAACAACAGGTAAATCAGATTCTGGTACCTCTACCATACCACAATGTTCACAATGTATTATCGGTATTGGATTACCTCAATAACGCTGGCGTGAAATCAATCAATCACGCAGACGATATTCTGTCTTTTTTCTTCCGGTGCCCTCATCTTCAAGCATTTTAATAACAGCAGCCTCTCCTTGTGAGTGTTTTCCTCCAATAAGGCCTGTAAATTCACCACTTTGTACGAGCACACCTTGAGCTTCCATGGCGCAATCCCAATCAACATTTTTAACTTGTGGGGTTTTGACATCTTTAAGTGACTCATATAGTGGATTAGATTTTTCAAGAATAATTGGAATAATAGGCAGGTTATACTTTTTTGCAAACTCAAAATCTCGTTGATCACCACAGGGAACAGCCATTACAGCCCCAGTACCATAATCAGCAACAACGTAATCAGCTGTTCATACTGGGACTTTGTCTCCGTTAACTGGATTTACAACATACCTTCCTGTAAATGCTCCATGTTTGTCCACATTACCCTGAGCTCTATCAAGTGCAGAAACTTTTTTTGAGCTTTCTATAACATCAAGAACACTACTTTCATATTCAGTTCCGGCTACAAGCTCTCTTAAGCCCTCATATTCTGGTGCTAAAACAAAAAATGTACAACCAAATAATGTATCTGCTCTTGTGGTAAATACACTTAAAACTTCACCTGCCATAAAATCATCTTTATTAAATTTATCGTCTTTTGGACTATTGCCTTCCTTATCGCACATAATAAAGTCGACTTCAGCACCAGTTGATTTACCAATTCAATTAGATTGTTGTTGCTTTACATTGTCTGGCCAGCCTGTAAGTTTTTCTAAATCATCCAAAAGCTGAGGAGCATACTTCGTGATTTTATAATAATATTGAGTAAGTTCTTTTTTTTCTACTTCGCTGTCGCACCTTCAACACTTACCTTCAGTTACTTGCTCATTTGCAAGAACAGTCTTGCAAGTATCGCACCAATTTACAGGAGACTTTTTTCTCTCCACTAACCCAGCTTCATACATCTTTAAAAAGATTCATTGACCTCATTTATAATAATCAGGATCACACGCCACTACTTTTCTTGTTCAGTCGTAGCTAAATCCCATCCTTTTGAAACTTTCAAGCTGAGTTTCAATATTTTTATAGGTTCAAGTTGCTGGGTGAGAGTTATTCTTTATAGCTGCGTTTTCTGCAGGAAGACCAAAAGCGTCTCATCCCATAGGGTGCAATACCTCACATCCTTGCATTTTTGCAAATCTAGCCATTACATCGCCTATTGCATAATTTCTCACGTGTCCCATATGGATATCTCCACTAGGATATGGAAACATTTCTAGTATATAAGTGCTTTTTTTATCTTTTGACTTATTCTCTTCCTCAACATTATGAGCTTGAGTTTTATGTCAAATTTTTTGTCATTTTTGTTCAATAACTAAAGGATTATACTTTTTCATCTTCCACCTTTATTAGTCTAAAATCTCCTTCATTATAATTTAGTCTAAATTTATATAACCATTTTTTAAATACTTTGTACACATTAATAATAAAGTATCATAATTACTAACTTAAATAAGAAAAATCAAATTTTATGAAAGGATGAAATTATGACTGAAAATATTCAAATAATAACATTATTAATTGTATTTATTGTTTTACTTGTACTTCTTAAAATCTTAAAAGATAAATTTAACAAATCTTTTACATTTAGAGTTTTTACTGCTCTGGGCATCGGAGTTGTTTTTGGAGTTTGCATACAGGTTCTATTTGGATGCGAGAGCAATACAACAACAACTACTCTAGACTGAATAAGCATAGTTGGAACTGGTTATATAAGCTTACTTAAAATGTTAGTTGTACCATTAATTTTTGTTGCTATTGTTGGAGCGTTTACTCGTACAAAAGCTAGTGAAAACTTAGGCAAAATAGGAGCTAGTGTTTTATTCGTGCTTTTAATAACAGTAGCGATTTCTGCACTTTTTGGATGAGCTACAATTGCTCTATCTGGTCTTGCGGGCTCTGACTTTACACAAGGTAGTATTGATTCTTCTAAATTAGATATACTTCAACAAAAACAAGAAACTGCCTCAAATAGTACACTGCCTCAAACTATACTTTCATTTATTCCAACCAATATATTCTCAGACTTAGCTGGATCAAGATCTACTTCTACAATTGCTGTTGTTGTGTTTTCTGCGATTGTTGGTCTTGCATATTTAAAGCTAAAAGGAAAGGATTCAAAACAAGCAAAGTTCTTTAGTGATTTAATTGACAGTCTATATGGGATTGTTATGTGCATTGTAAAAATGGTTGTGGGGCTTACTCCTTATGGAGTTTTAGCACTTATTACAAATGTAATGGCAACAAGTAATTTTAACTCCATCATTGATTTAGGTAAATTCATAATATTTAGCTACATTGCTCTAATTGCGATGTTCATAGTGCATTTATTAATAATTTCTCTAAATGGCTTAAGTCCAATTGTTTACCTAAAGAAAACCTTCCCCGTGCTGTCTTTTGCTTTTGTATCAAGATCCTCTGCTGGTGCTTTACCTATGAATATAGAAACACAAACAAAAGCATTAGGTATAGGAACTGCAACAGCTAACTTTGCAGCAAGTTTTGGAATGTCAATTGGTCAAAATGGATGTGCTGGTATTTATCCTGCAATGATGGCAACTCTTATTGCTCCAACAATCGGTATTGACGTGTTTGACCCCATGTGAGTTGCAGGTCTTATTGCTATTGTAGTTATAAGTAGTTTTGGAGTTGCGGGAGTAGGTGGAGGAGCCACTTTTGCAAGCCTCATAGTCTTAGGAACTATGGGTCTTCCTATACAAATTGTTGGACTAATGGCTAGCGTAGAGCCACTAATTGACATGGCAAGAACAGCTCTTAATGTAAGCGATTCGATGGTTGCAGGAATTTGTTCTGGAAACTTTACATCAGATTTCAATAAAGAAACATACAACGATCCTAAGGCTGTTATCTCAGAAGAAATTACGAAAAATTAGTTTATGTTTATATCTCTATAAACTTTTAGAGATGTTTTAAGCAGCCTAGATAAGATCTGTGTAATTGATTTGTCTTATGGCCTCATATGCCGCTATAGCTACAGAATTAGATAAATTAAGAGAGCGTAGATTATCCAGCATTGGAATTCGAACGCACTCATTTTTATATTTCTTCATAAAATAAATTGGCAGCCCTGCAGTTTCACGTCCAAATATTAAATAATCACTATCTTTAAAGTGGGTTTTGAATAAACTATTTTTACATCTTCCAGTAAACAAGTGCATATTCTTAGGAAATGCTGACGTACTAGAGATATTGTCAACAAACTCCTCTAGGCTTCTCCAACGCTTAACTTCAACTTTATCCCAGTAATCAAGACCTGACCGCTTTACTTTTTTGTCTGATAGCTGAAACCCGAGTGGATAAACAAGATGAAGTTTTGCTCCAATACACGCACATGTTCTTGCTATATTCCCAGTATTAGAAGCAATTTCTGGTTCAACTAATACAATATTTAACATTATTTTTACTCTTTTTGTTTAGTATTGTTCTTGCTTGAAAAATACTTGACAATTGTTAATCTGTTTGAATTGTTTTTATATTCATAAAAAACATCATCCATAATTTTGTTTGTCATATAGATACCAAGTCCTCCTATATCTCTTTCCTCTGCCGAAAGTGAAGTATCAGGAGGCTTAACATCAATAGGATTAAAACGCTTTCCTCAATCAATAAAGGTAAGTTTTACAAATTTTTGATCTTTGCGTTCACTTTGTTTAGATATATCCACAATGCCTTTAATCGTAACAATACCCAATGTATCATCGTATCCATAATTACAAATATTGCTATAAATTTCATCAATTGCAACATTAACTCTAGGTATTATATTGTCAGGAGCTCCTGCTTTATTTAAAAATTCTTCTAAGATATCAGTAATCATATATTGATTTTTTATTTTTGCTTTAATGGTTATTTCAAACTCTTCTTTGGTTCCGTCAATATTTATAGCTCAAGGACCAAGGTACTCGATTGCTAACATTGTTATATCATCAAACTGTTCACAATCAACTACAAAGTCATCAATGTCATCTGAGATATTTTTTAATAATTTTTTTAGGCTTTTATCCGAATTCTTTTCTGTAACTTTTAATAGTCTATCTTCGCCATATAATTGAGACTTTTCATTTGTAGCCTCAGTAACTCCATCAGTATACAAAAATATCTTCTCACCTTTATCAAGTTTGCCTGTCATAGTCTTGTATGGCAGTCCCTTCATTGCGCCCAAAACAAGTCCTACCTTAGAAGTTAAATAATTAACTCTGCCAGATTTATCAATAACAATTGGAGGATTATGTCCTGCACACGAAAACTTAATCTCACCTGTATCAACGTTCAATATTCCAAGTCATGCTGTCACAAACATTTCAGCTTCGTTGTTGTCACACAAAAAATCATTAACTAAAGACAAAATTTTACCTGTCTCTCTATTTTGCACGCAACATGCTTTAAGTGCAGTTTTAGCTCTCATCATAAACATTGCAG
>CAVGFB010000021.1:0-8565 GCA_963628375.1 Gorillivita sp. (SeqCode) | reverse complement strand
GATAAATAATACTTTAGGCGTAGTATTGAAAGAACCATCAATTTTATTTAATAACCAAAATGCATATATAACTTCAGGTGAAACTGGTAATTTGATAGATAATGATGAGTTTGCCGGCCAACTTAATGAGGCATTTTTTAAACAAAATTCAACTGAATCTAATTTTTATGTAAATCTATATGAGCAGCATCCTAAAATTTCAGATGATCAAGCACAATATCTTGCTGATAGTATAAATAAACGCATAAATCAAACTTTTAAATTTAAATATAATGGTATGGAATATATATCAAATAAGCAAGATTTAATTAATTGGTTAACTGTTTCAATTGAGACATGTGGCGATAGTAAATCCCTACATAAATGTATAAAAGCCTACATAGAAGATAATAAAATCTATAAGGATTTATTAGGAAAACTTGGTCAAGAAGACTATACAGATAATTTAAATTTAAAGTTTATAAAAGAAGATGAAACTTTTTATGTTGAAACAAATACTGATTATGAAATTCCAAAAATCAATACAGTGGTTAATGATATCAATTCAAATTATTTTAAAGATTGTGTAGTATATGATGATACTAAAGATTTTAAATTAAATGATGATGATTTAGAAAATGTAGATATAAATATTCAATCTGCAAAAATACCACAACATATAAGTATAGAAGAAGCTCAAAATCTATGTTTAATTAATAAAATATCAAGCTATACAACAACATACTCAACAGGAGCTGGTTCAGAAAACAGAAATCATAATATTGAGCTTGCAGCAAAACTTCTTAATAACTCAATAATAGAGGCTAATGGAGGAGTATGATCGTTTAATCAAACAGCGGGTAATTGTAATGAAGAAAATGGATTTTTAAAAGCATCTTCTGTTATTGGTAGCACTTACACAAAAGAAGCAGGTGGTGGTATTTGTCAAGTAGCAACAACCATATTTAATTGTGTGTATGATTCAGGGCTTAAAATTGTTCAACGAAAAAATCACGACTTATATATAGCTTCTTACCCACAAGGAAGGGATGCAGCTATATCTTGACCACAACCAGACTTAAAGTGAGCAAATAACACATCATCTGATATTTTAATGCAAGTTACAACTAATGGATACTCTGTTACATGTACACTTTTAGGAGTTAAGCTAAATTATCAAGTAGAAACTAAACTTGGCGATCTAAAAGATACTGAGCCATATACAACAGAGATAGTTGTTGATCCAACTCTACCTTCTGGAACTGTATTTATTCAAACTACAGGGTCTAATGGTAAAAATATATCTTGTATTAGAAATGTGTATGATAAATATAATAATCTAGTTATTAGTGATAATTTTATATCTGAATATAAACCTAAAACTGAGATTAAAGTTATAGGTCCAGGAGATGAAGCTGACAATTTATTAAAGCAAAATCTAGCTAGATACAAAAATGAGAATGATGCTTGATAATATTAAAATTTATGTGTTAAACTATTTTACTATGAATTCAAAAAGGTGTATATATAAACTATTTACTCTCGTTTTAAGCTTGTTTGTCGTTGTAAGTATAACAGGTCAGCCTGCATTTGCTTCTGTTAGCGGTCAAGATTCGTTGTATGGACAAACACTATCACAGCATAAACTTACACTAGGTAATTGCCCTAATATTACTGCTCAAAAAGCTGGGCTTATGGATTCTGCAGGCAATGTGATTTATGAAAGGAACTCGCTTGAATCTGGCAAAATTGCTTCGATGACTAAGATAATGACAGCAATTATATGTTGTGAAACATGTAATATGACAGATAAACTTACAATTAGCGAAAGTGCTGCTAAGGTAGGAGAATCCTCTGCAGGGCTTAATGTTGGAGATACTTTAACATTTGATACTGCTCTACGTTCATTATTGATACCATCTGGCAATGACGCTGCTTATGCAATTGCTGAGTATGTTGGTAATAATTTAATTAAAAATAAAGATGACCGTATTATTAAAGCTTACACGAGGAAAGAAGACGATAAAGAAGAACCAATATATATAGATAATAATATAGAAGCATTTTCTAAATTGATGAATCTAAAAGCAGAAGAGCTTGGATGTAAGAATACGGTATTTACAAACCCACATGGACTTGATGATAATACTTGAGAAAGCGATGCGCATTCATGTGCTTATGACATGTTATTAATTATAAAATGCGCAATGCAAAAAAATACAATTAGAGATATTGTTTCAGGTGGTAGTTGCAATATAGAAGTTGAGCGAAACAATACGACTAAAACACTTAAACTACAATCTACAGACTTACTTGTTGGATCATATAAGGGATGTATTGGTGTAAAAACTGGTGTCACAGATCTTGCAGGAGCTTGTTTTGCTGGTGCATGTGTTGATGATAATGGCAATGAAATTTATACAGTAGTTATGCACTCAGATGATGAAACTCAGCGTTTTTTAGACACTCAAAATCTATTTGAATGATATTTTAATCATATTTATAATTATAAGCCACAAGAAAACACTGATGAAAAAATGTTCTCATCCATATATGATGATGAGCAAGAAGTTGGTATTGTTGCTAATGTTTCTTTATCTGATTGGTGTAATTCTACTATCCCTGTAACTACAAAAGATATAGACTCGCATATTCCAGTACTTACATTTGCTGGTAATATTTTTACAAAAATTGACGATACAAATGTTGGTGGAAATTACAACTGTGGTGATTATGTCTGTGATTTAATAATATTACAGCACAATAATGAGGTTGGAAGATTACCACTCTATGCTGCAAAAGATCAAAAATCCCCCAATATTTTTGAGCTTGTAGGTGTTGGTGTAAATAGACTTATAAATTCTATAACTAACTCTCAACAGAGAGCTGAAAGTCAAATATTTAGCTATTCTAAAAATATAGCAAGCAAATAAAGGAGAAATATGACAACCTGTCCAGTATGTTTAAAAAATCTTGAAGATTCTGTATTAGTATGTCCTGATTGTGGTTTTAAATTTAGCAGTAAAACTACATCTTTTAAACCTATAGGATCTAGGGGTATTGAACAAAAAAAAGTAAATATTGATACTAATAATAACCATAATGTACCAATTCTTCGAATTATTAAAGGTCCTTACGCAGAATTAGAAATTCCTTTAAATAAAAATAAAATAACTATAGGAAGATCACCTAAATCTGACATTTTTTTAAACGACAGAACTGTAAGCAGGCAACATGCAATTATCACAAAAGAGGATGACAAAGTTCGTATAATTGATTGTGACTCATTCAATGGATTGTGAATTAATAAAAAACATCAACTTGTTTACGACTTAAACAATGGAGATATAATCCAAATTGGGATTTTTTTAATTCAATTTTTTAATTAGATATATTACTGCTTTCCGCTACTGCCGAATCCAGATGTGTTACGCTGCGTATTATCTAATTTATCAACATAATTAAAATCACAGCTCATGTAAGGAATTATAATCATTTGTGCGATCCTATCGTTTATGTTAATTTCAAATGATTTATCTTTGTCTGTATTTAGTAATACAACTTTAATTTCACCTCTATAATTACTATCAATTAGCCCAGGTGCATTAACTATAGATATTCCATGTTTGAGAGCAAGTCCACTTCTTGGGAGTATAAGTCCTGCAAAACCTGAAGGTATAGCGATTGCAAATCCACAATCAACAAGACAACGCTCTTGAGGCTTAATTTTGTAATTCTTAGATGACCTTAAATCAAACCCACAATCATCAGTTCTAATATATTCAGGGGGCTTAATATCTTTATTTAATAGCTTTAAATTGATTTTTAAATTATTCATTGCTAAGTTTATTTAATAAATTTTTAAATTCATCTATATTATTAAAATCCTTATAAACACTAGCAAATCTAATATATGCAACCTGGTCGATTTGTGCAAGTTTTTTTAACACTATTTCTCCAAGCTCACTAGATGTTATTTCAGATATTCCTCTATTACGTAAATTAGATTCTATATTTTTTATAAGTTCATCTATTGTATTGCTTGTAACCGGCCTTTTTGCACATGAAATCAAAATACCTCTAAATAACTTTTCTGGATCAAATGCTTGCGAGGATCCATTATTTTTAACAACAACTAACGGCTTTTCGCCTAAGCGTTCATAGGTTGTAAATCTATAGCCGCATTTAAAACATTCTCTTCTGCGTCTAATCGATGTTATATCATCAGTAGGACGAGAGTCTATTACTTTAGAGTCATTGTATCTACATTTTGGGCATCTCATTGTTGTTTTATCCTTCTATATTTTGTATGATTTTATTAATTGCACCTTTAATATTAATATTGTCGTATTCTAGCATTTTATACCTCTTATCATGCCTAAATCAACTTCTTTGTCTTTTTGCGTATCGTCTTGTTGATAATTTAATTTCTTCAATTGCAATGTCAAGTGTGGTATTTCCGTTTAGAAAATTTAGGATTTGCTTATATCCAATTGCATTTTTAGAAATTAGGGCATCTTCAAGCCCTATACTTTTTAAATATTTGACTTCTTCTACTAAACCTAATTTAATCATATCATCTACACGCTTATTTATTCTTTTATTTAAAGTGTTTTTATCTACAGACAATAAAAACATATGTGCTTTATATATTTGTTTAATGGTTTTGAGATTTTGTTTATTTTTAGCATAAGATAGACCATCATAATACAATTCAATTGCTCTTATTACTCTAATTGTATTATTAGGATGAATTATTTTAGCGCTCTCATAATCTAGTTCTTTGAGTTTTTCATATAAACAATCAGAACCATATTCTTTTAAATAATTTAGTCAATAGTTTCTATTTCTATATGCATTACAATCTGGTTTAGTATAATTATAATCATCAATTATACTTCTAATATAGAAACCTGTACCCCCACATATTACTACATTTTTTTTTCTTTTAAAAATATCTTCTATACAATTTCTTGCATATTTTTGATATTTTGCAACAGAAAATGGTTTATCTAGATCACAGATATCAATTCCTCAATGTTTAACTAATCTTTCAGATTCGCTAATCTTTCCAGTGCCAATATCGATTCCTTTATATATTTGCATGCTGTCAGCACTTATTATTTCAGCATTGATATTGTTTGCTAAATGATTAGCAAGATCAGACTTTCCAGATGCAGTAGGACCAGCTATAACAATAATCTTATTTTTACTCACAATAAAAACTACCGTTTAAATATCATGTTTTTGTGTCATTAATTTTTACTTTTTTTATTTTTCCAATAAAATCATCTACATTATTATTTTCACTTAATGGAACATGTACAGTTTGATTTTTTGGAGATTTTCCAACTAGAACATTTTTATCTTTTTTAGATACTCCAGTAAATAAAACATCTATTGATTTATTCATTTCTTTTTTGTTTTGCTTATAGGCGCCGTTTGCAATAACTTCTAATAGTTTATTAAATCGTGATTGTATTTCATCTTTGGTTGAGCAGTTTTCCATTTTAGCTGCGGGAGTACCAGCTCGTTTAGAGTATATAAAAGAAAATACTTGATGATATTGAACCTTTTCTATCAAATTATATGTAGCATCAAAATCAGCTTGAGTTTCATTCGGAAAGCCAACAATTATATCTGTAGATAAAGCAATATTAGGGTTAGCGATTTTAAGTTTATCTATTAGATTTAGGTAATGTTCTACGCTATAGTGCCTGTTCATAGACTTTAACACTTTATTGCTACCTGACTGAACAGGCAGGTGAAGAGCTGGCATAAGATTTTTTAATTTACCAAAACATGAAATAACATCATCAGATAAATCTTTTGGATGTGAAGTCGTGAATCGAATTCTTGGGATATTTAACTCGTCTACTCTACATAACAAATCATAAAACCTAGGTTGACCATATAAATTACGACCATATGAGTTAACATTTTGACCTAAAAGTGTTACTTCTTTGACACCATTTAACTTATAGTTTTTTATTTCAGTTAGAATATCTTCAATATCTCTAGATTTTTCTCTGCCTCTTACATAAGGGACAATGCAGTAAGAACAAAAATTATTACATCCTGTTGTTATTGGAACTCACGCAGCCCAAAAATCCTCTCTATGAGTAGGCAAACTACAAGAAAACTCACTACTTTCATCTAAAATCTCCACTTGATTAGACTGATTATTAATACATTCAAAAATCAAGTTTGGTAAATTTGCAATATTGTGAGTACCAAATACAATATTTATATTATTTACTTTGTCAATCAACTTATTTCCATCACGCTGACCAATACAACCGCCAACTGCGATAATTCGTTTATTTATAGGCGAATTTTGTCGAAGAGGAATATTTTTAATACTAGAAACTTGCCCATATAATCTAGTATCTGCAGCTTCTCTAACACAACATGTCATATAAATTACAATGTCGCTATCATTAATATTGTCAACATAATAAGCCCCTAAAGATTCTAAAAGCCCATAAATGCGCTCTGAATCATGTTTATTCATTTGGCAACCAAAAGTAACAATGTGAAAATTAATATTATTTAAATTATTATTCATAGTTAAATTATTTATCCTATTACATTAGATTTCTTTATTAGTACTAATTGTAATCTTTATATCACTTAAAGTTGTGTCTAATTTTATATCAGGATTTTGATTTAAATAATATTTATTAGCAAGTTTTATAAATGATTTTTTAATATCATCAATAAATTCAGTTTTATCTTCGTTTGATATAGATAATTTATTGCATTTTTTGCTTTTTGAGTGACTTGTATTACTTTTTTTAGAATTATTTAAATTAATCGCTGCTTTATCTAAAATAGAATCTGTATAAAATAATTCTTTATTCAATATTCTTCTTGCAGTTCTAGTTGAAATTTCAAGTCCTAACATAGAGCATTTCTGTTTAAACTCACTAGGGTTAGATTGGTACGATAATAGATTTGTTGTTAT
The DNA here is from genome assembly GCA_963628375.1 of Gorillivita sp. (SeqCode). Lineage (GTDB taxonomy): Bacteria > Actinomycetota > Coriobacteriia > Coriobacteriales > Eggerthellaceae > Gorillivita. Next base: position 1,619 of record CAVGFB010000021.1, on the reverse strand, counting down.
ATCTATATCATTTTTAAAAGGATCTAATTTATTAAAATTATTTCAATATAGAGCTGAGGCTATTTCACCATATGTTCCAATGTAGACATTTACACAGTCTTTTGCATACAATGCAAATTCTAGTGCTGTTCTGATGATGTTTTTAGGACCAGTAATTACTATTTTATTGTTGTTTATATTAATTTTAGGAAAGCTTGATTGATCTGACTTTTCAGGTAGTTTTTTTGTATCTGTAATTACCTTTAATGCACATCCACAATTTTTTTTTGAATAACAAATGTTAGCATTTAAAGAGTTTACTTTAATAGAATAAAGTGCCATTCCCCTACCATGAACGCCGAAATTGTCTTTGATTACATTATTAATTTTAGAAGTAACGTATGGTTTAAAAACAATACTATGGTGAGATTTGTCAATGCCTATGCCGTCATCTATTACAACAATATGCCTTAATTCATTAAACTTTGATGTAGCTACATAAATATTTTTAGCATTGCTATCTCTGGAATTTCTCAAAAGTTCAATAATGATATCTTCACTGCATTTTATATCTTGTGCGGCCTGTCTAATTTGTGCTTCGCTATATCGTAATAAATAAAAACCACCTCCAAGATCTTTATCAACTTTGAGGTGGCTTGTAGTAGTTGTATTATCTATGAAATCTATTAAAAGACTCTCTTCGGTTTTCATTAATTACTACTTTGCAAAATCTTCTGCTCTTGTTTCTCTAATAATTACAACTTTCACCTGACCTGGATATTGCATTTCGTTTTCAATTTGCTTTGCTATATCATGTGCTAAAACAACTGATTCATCATCCGATACATTTTTTGGACTTACCATTACCCTAACTTCCCTACCTGCTTTTATGGCATATGCTTTTTTTACTCCGTTATATGATTTTGCAACGTTTTCAAGTTGTTCTAAACGTTTAATATAATTTTCCGCAGATTCTTTTCTAGCTCCAGGTCTTGCAGCAGAAATTGCATCAGCAGATTGAACTAATACATCAAGAATCGTAGAAGCTTCAATATCTTCATGATGAGCTCTAACAGCATGTACTATTTCTTCAGATTCGCCATTCTTCATTATAAAATCAGCACCGATAACTGCATGAGACCCTTCCATTTCATGATCAATTGATTTACCGATATCATGTAAAAGCCCTGCACGTTTAGCATTAGTAGGATTAAGGCCGAGTTCTGTAGCCATAATACCAGATAGATACGCAACCTCAAGAGAGTGATTTAAAACATTTTGTCCAAAAGATCTTCTATATTTAAGTGAACCTAGTTTATACATCACATCAGGTGATAAATTATGAACTCCAGTTTCATAAGCAGCTTCTTGCCCTGCTTGTTGTATTGAAGTTTCCAATTCACTTGTAGTCTTTTCAAAAATCTCTTCTATTCTTGCTGGTTGTATACGCCCATCTGCTATAAGCTTTAACATGGTTTGTGCAGCAATTTCACGTCTTACAGGGTCATGACAAGATATTGTAATTGTCTCTGGTGAGTCATCAATTAAAAGGTCAGCACCAGTAATACTTTCAAACGACCTTATATTTCTACCTTCACGTCCAATAATTCTCCCTTTTAGGTCATCAGATGGTATAGGTA
>CAVGFB010000020.1:0-2661 GCA_963628375.1 Gorillivita sp. (SeqCode) | reverse complement strand
TCATATAAACTGACATGGAAGTTACAAAGAGTATATTAAAGCAAAACTTAAGATTTTTGAAAACGCAAAAAACGCAATTATTAATATTGACGATACAGAAGTACAAAATCACTTAGAAGAAATAGAAAATAATAAAACCTTAAAAAATATAGTTAAATGTAAAAAAAATAAAAATTTAATTGAAGCCGATAACGGTAAGTTAAAAGTAGAAATTTGTAAAACAGAAGAGCTTAATGTCATAGGTGAGCATAACTATACTAATGCTAGAGTAAGTTGCAGTTGTGCTTATATGGTGGGTTGCAAACAAGATCATATAAAAAATTCTATTATAAATTTTATGCCACTTGAACATAGGATTGAACCAGTAGGTACTGTTAATGGACGCATGTGTTATAACGATTCAAAAGCTACAAATGTGGATGCTTGTATTGTGGCGATAAAGTCATTTAAAAATAAGAATGCAATTTTTCTGTTAGGAGGCACTGATAAAGGAACCGACCTTACAGATCTTGTAGATTGTAGTTTAAACTATCTAAAGGGTGTTGTATGTTTTGGTGAAAGCAAACAACGTTTTGTTGATGCTTTTAAAAAAAGAATTAAAGATGAAACAAATTTTATATTAGAAACTGATGAAAATCTTAAAAGTGCTTTTGAAAATGCTGTAAATATAGCAAATAAAGGGGATTTTATTGTATTGTCTCCTGCGTGCGCAAGTTTTGATGAATTTAATAGTTTTGAAGAGCGTGGCAAGTATTTCAAAAATTTAGTTAAAAATTTCAAAAAACCACAAACAAATATTTAAGTTATGTTTTCAAAGAAAGCAAAGTCAAAAAAAAATACTAATATAGATTATGCTGATGTTTTATTGCCTCGCTTAATCTTTATTTTATCTACTTTAGCTCTTTTGTTATTTGGACTTGTTATGATCTATTCTGCATCAAATGCAGAAGCTATTGACAATGGTGAATCTTATTATTCTTATTTAATAAAACAAGGTGGGTTTTGTTTAGTTGGAATTTTAATTGCAGTTTTTATTTGAAAAAAGATACCTTATGATTTTTGACGCTCAAATTTAATATGATTTTTTCTTGGGTTTTCAATTTTACTTTTAATTTTGACTTTAGCATTTGGCACTGATACAAATGGCGCTCGAAGATGAGTAGGAACAGGAGGTTTAAAATTTCAACCTTCAGAATTTGTAAAAGTCATACTGATTTTAGCTACTGCTAAGATATATTTTGATTATGTGGACGGGCATCAAAATTTTAAAAAATCATTGATTTTAGGCGTATTGATAAACTTAACATGTCTAGGATTTATACTTGTAGCACAATCTGATTTAGGTACATGCATCATAATTACGGTTGGCATAATTTCTGTATTGTATTTTGCAGGAGTTTCAAAAAGAATAATTTTTGGTCTAATTCTATTGATAATTGGACTTGGGCTTCTGTGCATAATTGTCGCACCATATCGACTAACAAGACTAGCTATATTTTTAGATCCATATAATGATGGCAATGGAGGTCTAGGAGATGGATATCAGTATGTTAGAAGTAGGTACGCTCTAGCAGATGGTGGTTTGTTTGGTGTAGGACTTGGAAACAGTTATGAAAAGTATCAATACTTGCCAGAAGCAGAAACTGATTATATATTTGCTGTTATATGTGAGGAGTTGGGCTTGCTTGGTGGTATGTTTGTATGTATATTATTTTTAGTTTTTATTATATCTGGTTTGTTTACAATAAGAACTTCTAGAAATTCCTTTGCAATAAGCTCATCATCCTCACTTATTATGATGATTGGCGTACAAGCCTTTATTAATATATTTTGCGTTGTTGGATTGTTCCCTACTACGGGTAAGCCACTGCCATTCATATCTTATGGTGGGTCTTCTGTTATAGCTACTCTTGTAATGGTGGGAATAGTTTTATCTAGTTCACATATTGCTACAAATAAACAAAAAACATATGAAAGAAAGGCTTCTTCGTTTACATTAATTACTGACGATAAGCAAAAAAGAAAACAACGCAGAGAAAGATACAAAAGAACTTCTATATCAAGCAATAACAACAGAAGATCACGAACTAGAAATAAACAATAAATTTATTAGATTAGGTAAATCACTGTAGAACGTCATTTACTTAAAAAGAGAAGATAGTGTATTTAAATATCTTTTTGAAAAGTTATATACTTACAAATTTTGAGTTATTAATAGGATAAATTTTTAAATTTATATTGTATATTTTTTCGAGCAAGCCTTCATTCACGTCCGACGGGTTACAAACAGAAACAATTCTTCCTTCTTTTAAAAATATTAATTTATCAGCATAGTTTAGACTTAAGTTTATATCATGTAGAACAGCAATTATGCATTTGTTTAGTTCGCTAGCTTGTTTTTTAAAGAATTGCATAAGTTTATGTTGCAAATTAATATCAAGATTGTTTGTAGGCTCATCAAATAACATATATGGTGTATCCTGGGCAAAGTTTCTAGCAATATTCATACGTTGTAGCTCTCCGCCACTTAAATCACACGCTTTTCTGTATTTTTGTTCATATAAGTCAAAAATTTTTAGAGTGTCCTCTACAATTTCTTTATCTTTTATGTTTGGTTGAAATTTAATGTAAGGCAATCTTCCAATCATAACATTATCGTAT
>CAVGFB010000019.1:0-5518 GCA_963628375.1 Gorillivita sp. (SeqCode) | reverse complement strand
TGTCTGAACTTATTAACAGCATCAGTAACTTTTTGCTCTGAAATTTCTACATTTCCTACTTTTGCTGCAACGCCAAACAGATTTCTGTTGTGTAAGAAAATAAAATACGCAAAAATTAAAATACAAATGCAAATTATAGTTAGGATAAACTTGATTCTAAATTTATTATCCGTTTTTAATTTTGTTACAACACCCTTAGCTTTTGTTTTAAATTTATTTTCTTTACTATTTTCTGTATTATTAACTTCTACTTTGTTTTCCTCTGAATTTGTGTTCATATTGTCCTTTCAGTAAATAAATTTTTATTTTTGTTTAAATAAATATATATCAGTATTGTACTTTTAAAATTAAATAATTAAATAACACTTTACTCTACTGTTACACTTTTTGCTAAATTTCTTGGCTTATCAACATCAAGTCCCTTTGCACAACTTAAATAGTAAGCAAAAAGTTGCAAGGGAACAATTGCCAAACTAGTTGAAAAAATCTCATTTGTCTTAGGGATATAAATCGCAAAATCAACGCAATCCTCAATATCCAAATTTCCCTCAAAAGTAACACCAGCAAGGTATCCGCCTCTTGCTCTAACTTCAAGCATATTGCTTTTTGTTTTTTTAAAAAGAGCATCTTGTGTCATGCACCCAATTGTTAAAACACCATCTTCTATTAATGATATTGTGCCGTGCTTAAGCTCGCCTGCTGGGTATGCTTCGCTATGTATATAGGTAATTTCTTTTAATTTAAGACTAGCTTCTAGGGCAATAGAATAATCAAGTCCTCTACCTAAAAAGAATACATCACCTGATGATGCAAATTTTGAAGCAAATCATTGTATTCTTTTTTTATTATTTAAAATTTGATTTATCTTATCAGGCAATTTTTTTAAATCGTTAATAAATTTTTCTTCTTGTGATTTTGAAATCAAATTCTTTTTTTTGCCTAACGCAATTGCAAGTATATATATACATATAAGCTGAGTGGAGTACGCTTTTGTAGTTGCTACTGCTATCTCAGGACCTGCTTGAGTATACATTACCCAGTCAGCCTCACGAGCTATAGTAGACCCTAATACATTAACTATAGCAGCAGTTTTTATATTTTTTTTGCGAGCAAGTTTTAATGCTGCAATAGTATCAGCAGTCTCTCCAGATTGAGAAACAACTAGCACACAAGAATTTTTAGAAAAAATAGGGTTTCTGTATCTAAATTCAGATGCAATATCAACTTCAACAGGAATATTACATATAGTTTCTATTATATATTTTGCACTTACTCCTACGTGATATGCAGAACCACAAGCAACAATATACAACTTATCAATATTTGACATAAAATCTATATCAAGTTTAATACTTTCATTTTCTATAAATTGTGCAAGTGTATTTGTAATAGCTTGGGGCTGTTCATGGATTTCTTTTAACATAAAATGCTCATACCCCTGTTTTTCAGCAGAAGTGTTATTTCAATTTACTGTCGTAGTACATTTTTTTATTTCAGCTCCATCTAAATTATAAAATTTAATTCCATTTTTAGATAATTTAGCAAGTTCCATATTGTCAAGCAAATAAAACTTATTAGTGTAATCTAAAATTGCTGCAAAATCAGATGCTAAGTAACATTCTCCGTTTTTATATGCAAGAACCATAGGGCTTTCTTTTTTTGCGACAAAAATCTCATTTGGGTAATCTTTAAACATAAGAGCTACTGCATAGGAGCCTTTTATTCTAACTATAGAATGATTGATAGCATCAACAGGAGTACCTTGATATTTTTTATAGTAGTAATCTATTAATTTTATAAAAACTTCTGTATCTGTTTGAGAATAAAATGTATAACCTGCATCTAAAAGTTTGTTTTTAAGCTCATCAAAATTCTCAATAATGCCATTATGAACTCCTATTATACTAGCATTATCCGTTTTATGTGGGTGAGCGTTGATTTCACTTGGGATTCCGTGAGTAGCTCATCTAGTATGACCAATTCCACAATTAGCATTTATTTGCATATTTGACAGTTTGCTAGACAGATTTGTTAATTTTCCTTCTGCTTTGACAATTAGAGCAGGATTATTATCTTGGCGAACAGCAATACCAGACGAATCGTATCCTCTATATTCAAGGTGAGATAATCCATCAAGTAAAATATTTGTAGCGTTTTTCTTACCTATATATCCAACAATTCCGCACATCTAAACCTCACTTTAATAAATAGTAAAAATTAAAAATATTTAAACAAGTTAAACAATATTGCTTAGTACTTGCATAAAGTTATTATATCTAATATGAAAATCTTTAGGGTTAGATTCCCATGGTAAAAAACTGTTGCCAACAACAAAGCCACTAGCTCCACATTTTGCATTATCAACTACAGTTTTAGGCGTAACGTTACCGTCAACTATTACCTCTTTAATTTGATGAGAGTTGTGTAAAAGTTTATCTTTTGAATTAGCCAACTCATTATTAATATGATACACTCTATACACAACTTCTTTTAATTTATCAAAATGAGAATCTAGCATTTTTTGACCTGAAAATCCAGGTTTAACGGCCATAACTATTACAAAATCAACGCAGTTCTTTACACTATCTATAACAGAAATGTCCAAATCAGGATTTATAGCAATTCCAGCTTGAGCACCTTTTTTATGAATTTTATCTATTACCTGCACTGGACTTTTCAAATTATAAATATCACTTATAACATCTTTATCGTCGGCTGATGCAGGGCCAACACTAAACTTGCTCTCACATAGCACATCAGGATGAAAGCTTACTCTATCTCCTTTTTTTATATCAAAATAATCCATAGTTTTATATGGGTTAAATGTCATTAAATGTAAATCAATAGGCAATTTTGAAACTTCATGTATTGCTCTAAACTCTTGAGATCCAATTGTAATGTTTGGTACATAATGACCATCCATAACATCAAAGTGAATCATGTCTATGTTATGCCTTTCAAATTCTTTAACATATTCTAGAACTTGTCATGGTTTACACCCCATTATAGATGGTGCAAATTTAAATTTTTTTTGAATTGCTTTTAAATCATTTTGTGTGAAATTATGTTCTGAATTACTGTCTAATCTAAATTGCATAACAACCTTTAAAATTTGTATAATTATAGCATTAATTTTAAACTATATTTTTATAGACCTTACAAAGATATAAAGAGCAAGTTAGTAAATATGAAAATAAAAATAATTGCCGTAGGAAAACTTAAAGAAAATTTTTGGACCAATGCTATTGACGAGTATAAAAAAAGAATTAAACCCTTTTGTAATCTAGAAGTGATTGAAGTACCAGATAATAACGATAATGCAATATTAAACAAAATTAAAAAAAATAATAATACATATAACATTGCTCTATGTATTGAAGCACCTCAAAAAACAAGTAAAGAATTAGCTTATTTTATGGCTGATCTTATGAATAAAAGCAAGTCTACTATTGTATTTATAATAGGTGGTTCGTGTGGATTGTCTGAAAATGTTAAAAATAATTGTGACTTTAATTTATCATTTGGAAAAATAACTCTGCCTCATAATCTTGCTAGGGTTGTGCTTGTAGAACAACTTTACAGATCATATATAATAATCAATAATAAAACTTATCATAAATAAAAAAAGCACTATTGATTTAATAGTGCTTTTTTTGTGTTATTTCTAGTCCTTCCAAAATTTAACACCAAATTCACTACTAACATATTCGAATCATCCGTCTCCATTATCACAATGAAGGTTTTTCTTTCATCAATCATTAATCCTAGGACCAATAGACCTACTAATAACCAAATGGTCTCTTTGATGTGTTCATATTCCAAACTCAGAATTTAGATCAAAATAATTAGGTATCATTATATACGATGACCCTATAGTCGATTTACCAGTATCTTCAAGTCTAATATTTTCTTCACGATAAGGAAGTCAATTATTTCTCGCATAGAGATATGTGTGATTTTGAAAAGTTATATATGTTTTATAACCTTGGTCACAATCAAAATTTATGGCTCCGCCTCTGTTTTGTGCTTTATTATCTTTAAAAATCATTCTACCTGCAAATAAAGGCAATCTGGTCATAGAAATATCTATAGCACCACCAGAATCTCCTGATTCGTTTCCTGTAAAAATAGTTTCATTATTTTTTATATTTGTATCTCTTCACTTCATTCCTGTACTGCAATCAATTCTCCTGTATTCATAATCGCTCATATCTGTAGTATCAAATGAAAGCCCACAAACTGGAGAAAATTCATAATTCTGAAGGGAAATACGTTGTATTTTAATGGCACCACCATTTGAATTAGCTTTATTGTTTATAAACTTACAATCAGCAACAACAAAATAAACATTGCTATTTGATATTGCTCCGCCTTCTTTCCCTGCTATATTAGATTCAAAAGTACAATTTGTGACATTAGTTTGAGTAATATAGGCATCATTATTATGAAGATCACAGTAATTATCTGCTCCTCCAATCATGATAGCACCACCATCACCAAGAGAAGAGTTAGAGTTAAAAATGCAATTATCTATATTAAAATTTGCTACAAAACCATCCGCATGAATGGCTCCTCCCTGTGTTTTTTTGTTTCACCCATCTTCTGCTTTATTAGATATAAATTTAGAATTCTTAATTATTGTTTTGTTAGTATAAGTAGCCAAGAGGTCCTTATAAACTGAGCTTCCAACTTCAATCGGACTAGATTGACAATAGTTTGTAAATAGGCAATTATCAATTTCTAACCCATATTGAGTTTTGCATCTAACACCACTACACACTTCAACTTGTGAGTCTTGTATTTTTGCATCAAATTTTACGTTTTTTATTGTTAAAGTTTTAATTATATCTAGATTATCATTAAAAATGGACACAGCATCTATTTGTCCATAGTCTTCTTCTGATTTTATTTCATTATTTGAAACCAAATTAACATTTCTATGATCTACTTGAAATGTTGGAGTGAATATATAATTTCCAACACCTTCTGCCTTGTAAAGCTTATGACCATTTAAGTCTAGAGTCAGCATTTCACCTGGCATAGCAAGTAAAAAATGATCGTTATTGCCCTTACCTTGATACTGTTCGCCATTTCCTTTACATCCGAAACATTTATTATTATATTCCTCTTTGTAATTCTTGAAAAAATTACTGTCTGGATTTTCTATTTGGGAATTAGATATTTCTATGTCTTTACTTAAAGTGAAAGTAGTTTTTCCATTTAAAAATTCACTTTTATTATTTACCTCGTATCAAGCATCACCAAAACTATCGTAATTGAAAGTTTGAGTATTGCCGTCATGTTCGTTTATTATTGTTACAACATAATCATCATTTGCAATATTGCTATTAGCATCCTGTGCATATGCCTTTACATCCATTGCCTTAAAGTTTGCTACAAACAATGACACTAAAACTGCCATTACTATAGACAGCAAGCCTCCAACCATTAAATTTCTTGTTTTTTTATTTACGTTTAATTTCATAACTTCTCCTTGTTTGATTTATCTAAGCATTTA
>CAVGFB010000018.1:0-4660 GCA_963628375.1 Gorillivita sp. (SeqCode) | reverse complement strand
ATCAAAATTAAATTTAGTGCCAGCTTTAAATGCAAATTGGTGTTTTTGAGTGTGATCTTCAGGTTTAATGCGACACATATAGTAATCTAAAATATTCTGAGAATTTTTTACACTAAAGTTTTTAATATTCCTTAAATTAATTTTTATTGCATGATAACCATTAACGGTAACAGAAGAAAACGAAATTAGCTTTTCTTTATTATTCTCAACATCTTTTATGAGATCTTCAATTAAAGCTCGTGACTTTTTATGCTTTTTGCTATCTTTAAGATCTCAAGCCCCATGAAGAAAAACATCACGAATAACAGATGATGAAAAATAAGGAATGCCCTCATCGTCAATTAAATAATTCATGTCTTTGCATGACAGAGTATTTAAAAGCGACATTGGCAATAAAGGGGAATCTAACCTAACAAAACATGTGCCTAATATGTGATCTCTGTTTACCTTATTCATCTTATAATTATCTAACACTTGTATATTCTCTAAATCTTATAAACCTAAAATTACTAACCTTTTGAAGTGTTCCATCTTCTAGCTTAGTTTCTTTTGTGTCTCTATGAGCGCATGATGCTACTACTTTAAGCCCCCTAGATTTAAGTTCTCCTACAAGAGCATATGTTAATGTTCACTCTCCAGCTAGTAAAATACATGATGGTTTTAACTTTTCAATATCATCTGCAACTTTAAGTGCAATTTTTACAACATCATTTTCATCACATTCAGGACTGTAACCATAATCACTGTCTGGGAATTTAAAGTCAACTACCTCTCCATATTTTGAAGCTTCGCTATATTGTTTTTCGCCCCAGTTGCAAGATGGATGATTTGTGCAATTTAAAAACATAATACCCCTTATAATTTAATATCTTCAAAAGCAGTAAGTACATCAAGTGAATCATATATAGTAGAGTATCTACAGTTAGTTTCTTTTAATGTCGAGTACACATCTCTAGATTGAAGATAATCTACAAATTCATCTACACCATGACTTTGTGCTAATTTCATAAGTTTAATTTTAGAAATTTTTCCTAAATATATATAATCATTTACATCTCTTAAGTTAATTTTATTTATGTTTAGGTGTTGTAAAGTTAAAAGTGTATTTTTGAAATTACGATAACTATATGGTTTGTCTTTATGACACTCATCCAAACTGTATGGACGCAAAATCATATTATAATAACCATCGTTTGATTTTAGTCTTTTCCTTAATTTTTCTATATCAAAAACAAGTGTATCGTAAAAGAAGTTAAAATCTATTCAACTAGTAATTCTATCTTTGTCCATAAAAGCACTATCTTTTGCTCGTTTTTTACAAATTGAACAAATTTTTTCTGCACAGCTAAATCCATCAATTTGAGATACTGTATTAGCCATAAAAGCTATTCCAGCACAATAACTAAGATTTAATTTATGCTTGCCAGCTAAATTAAACTCTATTTTTGAAAGTTCTAAAATAACCTTTTCTGAAAACAAAAACGCATACTTAGGGTCTATAATAAAATTTATATCATCTCCACCACAATGACATACAAATAATACATTTTCTATTCAAGTATTTGAATAATATTTCTTTTGTAAATTTAGAGTTTTTGCTAGTCATATAACACAATTTTGTACAATATTTTTAAAAGAATCTTCAAAAAAACTTTGGGTTTGAAATTTTAAAGAAAGAAATGACTCATAACTATCTTGTTTATTTAACAGTTTAGCAATGCTCATTCCCATACTGTTTCCGTCTATATGAACAAATGCTAAGCTATTGTTGTTGTTATATAGAGCATCTAGCATCTCTATACGTTGCGTGTAATATTGGTTTTTAGATAATTGTCTTAACTTTTTTGTTTCAACTGAAATATGTTCTTTGTATGTTTCATCATATAAAGATGCAGGCAAACCAGTAAATTTTTCTACTTGCGTAAAATCAAACGAAAGAAAAACATCAGATTGAGGCATGTTTTGCTTAGATTTATCTAGAGCTTCATATAGTCTTTTATTGTCATTGACATAATCAGATGTTCTTTCAACAAAAGCACAACATATATTGAGTCTATAATTGTTTTCAACAAAAAAAATAGAAACATAATGGGAAAACTTTTGTGCAATCCAGCCTTCTCTAAAGAGTACAAGCCCATTACCACATTTAGCACTTATAACTTGAACTTTTACATTCTCATCATGAAAATAGTCTATTTTATTATTTTCTTTCGAGCAAAACTTAATAGAGTCAGCTGGAAGCTCGTTTTCCATCTTTTTTTTTGCATAGTCAAAAGCATAAGATAATAAATCCTTAAATATATCGGATGCAACTAAAGAATCAACATCAGATGAATGATTAAAAATATAGTTTTGAATACCTCTGATATCAAATATTCCAACAACTTCTTTATTTAACAAATCTTTATTCATATGGATATATCTTACTACTATATTTAATTAATCTTATTTAAAATTTTATTATATTTCCTATCAATAAAATCATAAAGAAAATTAAATATCAAAACAGATATTATTGCAGTTGTTGTAAACAACAATGTCATATCTCCATTAAAGCTAACAATTCCAAACAAATTATTAAAAAATACTGCGCCTACAATTGTACCTGCAAAAATAAATATAACAAGAGATGTACGTAATTTATTGAAAGGGATGGAAATTTTTATTACAAGACAAATGCCCATAAGCGACATAATAAGTACACACATTGTTGATATCTGCTTATAATCAAGATTAAAAAAGTTATTACCAATAATTGTAATAACAACTACACCCACCACAGATATTATCGCACTAGGAGCTGCTTTTACTATAACATTAAGCAAAAACTTAGACTTAATTCTTTCATTGTTTGGTTCAAGTGCTAACACAAATGAAGGAATTCCTATAGTAAACGCACTCACAAGGGTTAACTGAATTGGTTCAAATGGGTAATTGTAAGGCAAAAACAAAAATAAAATAGATAGTGCCATACTAAATATTGTTTTGGTTAAAAATAAAGACGCTGAGCGTTGCAGATTGTTAATAGATCTTCTGCCTTCTGCAACAACATGTGTCATACTTGAGAAATCATTATTAACCAAAACCAATTGAGATACGTTTCTTGCAGCACTAGACCCACTTGCCATAGCCACACTACAATCTGACGCTTTTAAAGCTAGAGTATCGTTAACGCCATCTCCTGTCATGGCAACTGTGTGTCCGTGTTTTTGAAGTGCTAACACAAATGCCTTTTTTTGCTCTGGTTTTACACGACCGAATACAGAAAATGTATTTATAGCTTCTTCTATTTGCTCGTCGTTTTTAAGTGTTGTTGCATCGCAAAAATTCTGAGCATTTTTAATTCCTACTTTTTGAGCTATTCCTGATACAGTTTTTGGATCGTCCCCTGATATTACCTTTAAATCAACACCCTGGTCAGTAAAGAACTTTACAGTCTGTTTGGCTGTTTTTCTTATTTCATCTTGAATGCAAACAAAACCAAGCGGATGGGATGTTCCTATAGTACTTCCATCATCTTTAAAATCATCTACTTGGCATAAAACAATAACCCTGTATTCACTTACTAATTCTTTTAAAGTTTTGTCTATTTTATTTAGATAATCATTATTCAATATAAACTGAGCAGCTCCAATAATGTAACATTTGCCATCTTTTAATTTAAGACCTGAGAACTTCTTTTCTGAAGAAAAAGGTATGAATTTATCAAGTTCAGAACTATCAATCTCTATATCTTTTGTAAATTTAAGAATTGCATTACTTGTTTCATTCTTATCATTATCAAAATGAGAAATTTTAGCGAGTATGGTTTTTATATCATCTATTTTGTTGTCCATAAAAGGGACTACTTTTGCAACATTCATGCATCCTGTTGTAATTGTTCCTGTTTTATCTAAACACAAAGTATCAACTCTTGCTAGTGTTTCTATGCAATAGAGCTGTTGGACCAAAACTTTATATTTAGATAATCTAACAACACTAACAGCCAAAACAGTAGAAGTAAGCAAGATTAGTCCTTCTGGTATCATACCGACCATAGCTGATGTGGTAGATAAAATTGCAGTATTTATATCCACATTTAAAAGAAAATAAGATTTACAAAACAGTATTGCACCAAGTGGAAAAATAATGATACTAACAATTTTAATCAAGTTGTTCATGATGTTCATTATCTCTGAGTTTATCTTTTTATACTTTTTTGCTTCTGCTGTAATTTTTGTAGCGTAGTTATCAGCTCCAACGTGAAATACTTTTGCATAAACATTTCCTGAACTTATAAACGACCCGCTTAAAAGCTTATCATCTATACCTTTATGTATAAGGTCACTCTCTCCTGTAAGTAAGCTTTCGTCTACGTTTGCACTACCATCTATAATCACACAATCTGCTGGAACTTGGTCCCCTCTTTTAAGATTAATAACATCATCTAAAACAATGGAGCTTGTAGGATGTAACTCTAGACTTCCTGATCTTAAAATGTTAATTTTTGACTCAGCAACAATTGATAACTTATCTGTAGTTTTTTTACTTCTAATTTCTTGAATTATTCCTATAAAGATGTTGCATATTATAACCCCCATAAAAAGCATGTTTTTATAGCTACCAGTACAAAATACAATAATTGCTAAAATTAAGTTTACTGCATTGAACAGAGTAAATA
>CAVGFB010000017.1:0-11273 GCA_963628375.1 Gorillivita sp. (SeqCode) | reverse complement strand
GATATAGATGTTTATAATGAAAAGATTATAAAAGTTGTAAAAAAACTAGGAGCTGATGTTTTATTTTTCTTGTACGGAGGATGTGGGCTATATAGCGGTTATGGTGATGTGCTAGAAAGCAAAATTGCTCCTATAAACAGAGAAATAATACTGGTAATGCCAAAAACAAACGCTGATGATAAAAAATTATCTACACTGTCTACAAAAGATGTGTATAAACAATTTGATTTATTACCACATAAAAACATAGATTTTGATAAACTTTATTCAAAGTTAAAAGAGATACAGTTTGCAGATAATATTTTACTTTTCAATAGTTTAACAAAACCAGCTAACAGTCTTGATTCTGAAATCGCTAAAATTCAAAAATGATTGAAGGACAAGTTGGGAGATAAGTCTGTTTTGTTATGTGGAAGTGGGTCTTGTAGTTTTGGATTTATTCCTACTGGAGTAAATTCTGACAAAATCGTTAAAGAGGCTCATAGTAATTGCTGATGAGCAACTACTAGCTCGCTTGCTAATGTGTCATCCCGCCTTGTAAATGTTTAACTAGTTGTGTTTTTTGTAAGAATGATAAGACTTGTTCCTCTTGTTTTAATCCTTTTAGTAATAGGAGTAATAATTTATCTTGTTGCTCAGGCAAAATATAATCCACCTAGAGCAAAACAGATTGTTATAAAAGTATTTTTTTGAATAAATCTTATTTTATTAATATTTTTTACTCTTTTGTGTTTGTATGCCTTCTTTGAGAATAATAAATCGGTTTTTGAGTTGTTCTTGAGTTTTGCATTCGTCCCTTTACTTGGTCTTTTAATCACAATTACTTGTTATGTTATTTTTATTAGACGATATCCTAATTACAAATATACTCCTGCAAAAACTAGTGCTAATTTATCGTTTAAGGATTTTTGAAAAAAAAAGATAATTAAATTCCTTAAGAATTATATTAATAAAAAGACTAGAAAATAGAGGTCTTTATTATATTAATACTTAAAATTTTTATTAAAACAAATATTAGTTTGTTAAAATTGTAAAGCTTGAGATTTGATTTAGCGGGTTTAGAGTCTAACATCAAGCAAATTAAAGGTAAACCCATAAAAATGTTAAGGAAACTAAATGACAGACAAAAAACAAGAAACTAAACAAATTAAAAACTCCAATATCATTGACTTATCAGGTCTTGAAACTTTTAATGATGAAATAAGTAAAAAGCTAGATGGTGTAAATCTTGATTTTAAAGACAACGATATTGTTCATGGTGTGGTTGCAAAAATTGAACATGATGAGGTCTTTGTAGATATCGGCTTTAAGAGTGAAGGTATAATATCTTCAAAAGAGTTAACAGTTCATAAAGATTGTAATCCTGAAGAGGTAATATCAGTAGGAGATGAGGTTGATGCCTTGGTTGTTCAAAAAGAAGACAAGGACGGAAAGCTTATCTTAAGCAGAAAACGTGCAATGTATGAAACAGCATGAGCTCAAGCAGAAGAAAAGTATAAGTCAGGTGAGATTGTTACAGGAGATGTTATAGAAATTGTTAGAGGTGGGCTAATCTTAGATATTGGTCTTAGAGCCTTTTTGCCTGCTAGTTTAGTTGACTTGCACCGTGTTAGAGACTTAGAGAGTTACTTGGGTACAAGAATAGAAGCTCGTATTATTGAGATGGACAAGGTTCGTAATAATATCGTCCTATCTAGAAGGGCTCTACTTGAAGAAGGCAGAAGAAATGAAAGAATTGACGTATTAAGCAAGCTTACACCTGGCATGAAGCTAAAAGGAAAGATTTCAAGTATAGTTGATTTTGGTGCATTTGTTGATTTAGGTGGAATTGATGGACTTGTACATATATCAGAGATTAGCTGAGATAGAGTATCACATCCAAGTGAGGTTGTAAAAGTTGGTGATGAAGTCGAAACTGTTGTTTTGGGTGTAGATCTTGATAAGGAACGTATTAGTTTAGGGATTAAACAAACTACAGAAGATCCATGGTTAAAGCTCGTTGAAGAATTTAAAATTGGCAATATTGTTGAGTGTGAAGTAACAAGAATTCTAAGCTATGGTGCTTTTGTAAAGCTAAATAACGATGTAGATGGACTTGTTCATGTAAGTGAGCTTACATCCAAGCACATTGAGAATCCAGGTCAAGTTGTTCACATTGGGGATAAGATCAAAGCTAAGGTAATTGATATTGATGAGTCAAAGCATCGTGTCTCTTTGAGCTTAAAAGACGCAGCTCAAGATCTAGGTTTTGAGGTTGAAGTTTCTGAACCACTTCCTAAAAACATGAAGAAAAGAGACCGTAAATCTACTATTGCAGCTAATAATGAAGACTCAACAAGCACCTCTGAAAATAATTCTGATAAATAATTATTTGAATCTTAAAAGGATAAGGAACTTTTAAAAATGAGGAAGTAAAAATATAAAAACATAGTCTAGTTTATAAAGCTACTTAGAATTAGAGAATCTTGAAATCAAGGTTCTCTATTTTTTTTAAAAAAAATTATACAAATAATATAATTGTGTTGCATTTTGGGGGAAAGTGTAGTATTATGTCATAACCAAAAATCAATATTAGAATTGGGGTTAAAATTTAATGGACTATTATGGTACATATAATCATAAGCTAGACTCTAAAAGCAGGGTAGCTCTACCTTCAAAATTTAGACGTCTACTCGAGTCAGGTCAAGAGGCAAATAAAACAGTGTCACTTGATCTTTTAGCCATGCTGTCCCCAGATAACGATAATATTTCTGTTTATACAATAGATGATTTCGAGCTTTATATAAAGATGGTTTTTGATGTTGTTGGCGGATACAATCCTAGAAACAAACAACATGTTGAGCTTAGAATGGCTTTGCATGCGTGTGTTGTTGATATCTCAATTGACAAGGCTGGCCGAATTACTCTTCCTCATACTTTTATTGAAAAGGTAGGAATAAAAAACGATGTAACTATTGTTGGTAATGAAGGCCATTTTGAAATATGAGATAAGTACAAGTTTAACAACAAAATTAATAATATTGATTTATCTAAGCTTTTGTATACAGAAACAAATTAGATAAATAGCACATTGAAAATTGAATATTGTCATACTCCAGTAATGTTAGATGAGGTTGTTGAGGCATTTAGAGATAATGTTGAAAAACAACCCAAAAATGGAATAGTTTTTTTAGATTGTACTTTAGGTGGTGGAGGTCACGCTTATAAGCTTGCACAATGAATTGGGAATAATGGATTATATATAGGTATTGATCAAGACAGAGAAGCTATTGAAAATGCAAGTAAAAGGTTAAATACTTTAAGTAAAGATGAAAAGCCAAAGTTAGAACTTGTTCAAGACAACTTTTCTAATATAGATGATGTTTTATCTTCTATCCCGGTAGATGGTGTAGATGGTGTTTTAATGGATCTTGGTGTAAGTTCGTATCAGATTGATAATACTGATCGGGGGTTTTCATTTAAACAAAACTGCATTTTAGACATGAGAATGAATCCTCAATCTGAGATTAGTGCGCTAGATGTTGTAAACACTTATTCAGAATATGATCTTTCAAATTTGATTTATAAATATTCTGATGAGATTTATGCAAAAAAAATTGCTAGCAATATAGTTAAATCGAGAAAAACTCAAGCAATTAAAACAAGCGATCATTTGGTTGAAATAATTAAAAATTCTATTCCAGCACGAGCCAGAAGACATGGCGGACATCCAGCTAAGCGCACCTTTCAAGCATTAAGAATTGAAGTTAATGATGAGATTAAAAAATTAAACGATGCATTAGATCAAATAATTAAGTGGTTAAACACAGGAGGTGTTATTGCAATTATTAGTTATCACTCACTTGAAGATAGGATTGTAAAATCTAAGTTTAAAAGCTGTGTTAATAGATGCACGTGCCCTAAAACATTGCCAAAGTGCATGTGCGGGAGAAAACCAATATTCAATATTATTACAAATAAGCCAATTATGGCAAAAGATAGTGAGGTTAAAGAAAATAGGAGATCACGAAGTGCAAAATTAAGAGTTGCAAAAAGGATTTAGTATGAATAGGAACATTAACAGCATTTTAAATATTTCGACTTCTAGCAATAATAGGTCTAGATATTCCCTTTATGGTAGTTCAAAATATTCACGTAAAACAAAAAATACTGAGTTCTTCTCTAAGAATAACGTTATTAAATCTAATAATAAAGAAAATTATAATAATTTATCTTACAAGGACAAAATTTCTTACTTTACAATAAAAACCTCTAAACCTTCAAAGCAAAGATATGCATATTCAAATAGATTAGGGAACAACACAAAAACAAATTTTTCTCATGAAGCAGTAAGTTTTTTTAAGGGTAGAAGCTTAAACAATCAAAGCAAAGATGCAAGCCAGAAAAAAAATTATGTTGTTTCTGGTAATACTGTAAAAGTTGCTGAATATCAAACTAAAAATCTACCTGATACCTTTTATAGAAAAAGTAAAGAGAGAGTTAAAAAACCAAATACAAAAATAAGCATTACACGTGGAAATAGACCATCACTTGGTGTTTTTCATTCAACAAAGCTATCTCCAATGTTTATGTTTTTAGCTAAAATCATTTGTAGCATAGTGCTAGTTGTTGCTGTTATGTCAATTATAAGAATCACTCTAAATTCCAAGACAGTATCAAGTGGAATTCAGCTAAGCACTTTAAATCAATCAATTTCAGACTCTGTTACTAATCACAATAAACTTCAGGTTCAAGACAGTGCATTGTCTAATACAAGTAAAGTTAGACAAGCTGCAGAAACCTATAATTTAATAACACCTACTAACCAAGAAAATATCACTTTAGAACCAGATGTCTTAACACTGGATGAAAATGGCAATACAAGCATAGTAAAGACGTTAAATAAATTTGCAGAAAAACAATAAAATTCTAAATTTTAATAATTTGTCAGATTCAAAAAAAAACACAGTAATTAAAAATATTTTTTTAGATAAAAGGCTCTTAGGAGCCATAGTTTTTTTTTCTTTTTTAGCTTTTCTATTGTTATTTAAGTTAATTTTCTCACAAATAGTTGAAGCAGAACAATACAGAGATTTAGCTTTAAATACTAGGACTGTAAGCTATAAAACTACAGCTAAAAGAGGAAGCATATTTGACAGGAATGGTAATGTATTGGCCTACAGTGTTGATACTGTAACTATAAGTGCAAATCCAAACAAAATCAGTAACAAATCACAGGTTTCTAACGAAATTTTTGAATGTATTGGCGGGAATGCTCAGGAGTATTTTGATTTACTTAATCAGGATTCTACTTTTGTTTATATAAAACACAATTGCGATACTGAGCAATCGAGTAATCTAAAAAACAAAAAAATAGATGGAATTTATTTTGATGATGATCAAAAAAGAATTTATCCATATGGCGTTAATGCAGGTCAAATTATAGGAGCAGTTAATATAGATGGCGATGGAATATGTGGATTAGAACTCTATTATAACGAGGTGCTAAAAGGAACTTCAGGCAATACCATAACACAACAAGGGGCTGGAGGCATGCAAATTCCAGGTGCAACAATACAGAAATCTGATTCTTCAGATGGGCAAGATATTATGCTTACAATAGATATTGAGCTACAACAAAAAGTTGAGGAGTATTTGACATCTTATAGATCTAAAGTTTCTGCAAAAAGTGGTCATGCCACAGTTGCAGATCCACAAACAGGAGAGATATATGCATGTGCATCTCTTCCGTTGTTTGATCCAAACAATATATCAAATGCCGAGTCTGGCTCAACAGAGCTTAAGGATGTATCTTCAACTTATGAACCTGGCTCTACTTTTAAAATAGTTTCAGCTATGGCTGCTTTAGAGAATAATACCTTTAAACCAGACGATGTTATTTTTTGTCCGTATCAGCTTAAGGCGTATGAGTATTCGATAAAAGATGCCTTTGATAGAGGGGACGCGTCTATGAGTTTTAAAGAAATTATAGCGAGATCATCTAATGTTGGAATTTCTTTGATCGTTGAAAAGCTCGGTTTTGAAAAGCTCTATGAAAAAATATTAAAATATAATTTAAACAATAAAACAAACATAGATTTTCCTGGTGATACAACAGGATATTTAACAGAGCCTTCTGAGTGATCTAAAATTCAAGCTTATAATATATCATTCGGACAAGGAATTACACTAACACCAATGCAATTAATGAGATTTTTCTGTTCTATTGCAAACAATGGCGTAGAACCAACTCCTCATTTTTTATTAAAATATTTGCAATCATCTAATGACGTAGATTATCCCTCAACAGATGTAGTTGAAAACAAGCAGGCTATTCCATCGTTGATCCAGATGATGAGAGGAGTTGTGGATAGTGAAAGCGGAACTGGTACTAAAGCACGCATAAACGGTTATGGTGTAGCTGGTAAAACTGGAACTGCACAAATTGCAGATGGTTCGGGTAGGTATATAAGTGGTAAATATTACAGTTCTTTTATAGGCTTTTTATCAACTGCAAGTACGCCTTTGATATGTTCATGTTCCATGGACGTTGTTGAAAACGGGTCGGTTACGGAGCTGTTTCATCAAATTATGACATTTGCAATAAGTAGGTATCAAATTACTCCAAAAGGTTAGAAATTTTAAGTCCATGATTAATAAAACTAAAAAAAGACTAATTACTATAAATAATGAGAATTTTAGCGTTAATGGTTTGTCAATTGACTCTAGAGAAGTGTGTCAAGGATATGCGTTTTTTTGTATTAAAGGAAGCTTACAAGATGGTCATAAGTATGCTCAAAGTGCAGTTGAAAAAGGTGCAACTTTAATAGTATGTGAAGATGAATTAATTATTGATAGAGAGAATAATGTTGATATAGTTGTTGTTGAAGATGTTAGAGAAGCATTAGCAAAATGTGCCAATCAATTTTTCGATTATCCTTCAAAAAAGATAAAGGTAATTGGCATAACTGGAACAAACGGTAAAACTACTACCTCACATATTGTTAACCATGTTATATGTTCTGCGAAAAAAACTTGTGCTGTAATTGGCACTACTGGCATATATATAAACTATAAAAAAGCTGATGAAAAAACTTTTCCATTTACGGGGAGAACAACTTCAGATATTATTTCAACTCAAAATTTACTTAATCAATTAGTAAATCTTGGTATTGATTATGTAGTTATGGAGGTAAGCTCTCACGCTCTTGATCAGAAAAGAGTGCTTGGAGTTAAGTTTGAGGTATGTGCATTTACTAATTTAACTCAAGATCATCTTGATTACCATAAAACTATTGAAAATTATTTTGGCGCGAAAGTCATTCTTTTTTCAAAAGTATACCCATCCAAAAAGGTTATTTGTATAGATGACAAATGAGGAGAAAAATTAAAAAACATTTGTGATCATAACCTTGTAACAACTGTAGGATTTAATAAAGAAGCAGATATTAATCCAAGTAATACATGTTTTGAAAGCCCTCTAATCGGAGAATTCAATATTCAAAATTTATATGTTGCATATGGGATTTGTAAAAATTTAAATTTTAGCAAAGCTACAATACTGCAAGCTTTTAAGACGATACCTCAGGTTGAA
Organism: Gorillivita sp. (SeqCode); assembly: GCA_963628375.1. Taxonomy (GTDB): domain Bacteria; phylum Actinomycetota; class Coriobacteriia; order Coriobacteriales; family Eggerthellaceae; genus Gorillivita. The sequence goes on along the minus strand of CAVGFB010000017.1, from coordinate 3,700 downwards.
GGACGCATGCAGGTTGTAAATCACAATTATGCAGGTAAATCTCAACCTTATGTTGTTGTAGATTATGCTCACACACCTGATGCTTTGCTTCAGGCATGCAAAACTTTATCTAATGTTGCACACAAAAAAGGTGGAAACCTTATATGTGTTTTTGGTTGTGGAGGAGATAGAGACAGAAACAAAAGAGCTAAGATGGGCAGAATTGCTAAATCTAATAGTGATTTTGTATACGTTACATCAGACAATCCAAGAACTGAATCTCCTAGCAGTATTATCGATGATATCAAAAAAGGAATTGAAGACTTTAAGCATGTTTATATTATAGAAAACAGAAAAGAAGCGATTTGTTCAGCTATAAAAAGATCTTTTCAAAATGCATATAATATTGTACTAATAGCTGGTAAAGGACATGAAAAGTATCAAGAGATAAATGGAAAAAAACATCATTTTGATGATGCTGAAGTTTCAAAAAATTCTTTAAAATCATTGTCAGTTTAACTGGATTATTGAAATGAACTTAAATTCAGAACAAATATTACAAGTAACAAAAGGAAGGTTATTAAACAAGGTAAAATCTTTTGATTCTAGAGCTAATTTTATTTGTATTAATTCAAGAGAATGCAAATGTGGTAATTTGTTTGCTGCATTTAAAGGCCATAAAACAGATGGCACAAATTACATTTCAAGTGCGATAGAAAACGGTTGTAGTATTGTGATTTGTGAGTCCAAACCAAAAATTAAAGATTTAGAATTAGCAAGCGAAAAAGACATTCCTATAATTTTTGTTGAAAGCAGTCTTGATGCTGTGCAAAAAATTGCTAAATTTTGACGACAGCAGATTAAATCTACTGTAATAGGAATTACAGGTTCTACTGGTAAAACTTCTACAAAAGAATTAATTTTAAGTGTTTTGAAAACTAAATATAGTGTTGTGGGAACAAAGGGCAACAACAACAATGAGCTTGGAGTTCCGATAACATTATCTTCTTGTAATGTTGATACAGGCTTTGCGGTTTGTGAAATGGGAATGAGAGGTAAAGGAGAGATTGATTTTCTATCTAATATTGCAAGACCTGACACTGCTGTTATAACAAATATAGGAACAAGCCATATTGAGCGTTTAGGTTCAATGGAGAATATTGCACTTGCAAAGTTTGAAATCATTAATTATATGAAATCTGGATCAGGGGGCTTGCTTTTAAACGCAAAAGACAAGTTTAACGATGTTGTTTTAAAAAAAATTAATGATAAAAAAGTGAACTTAAAAATCGTTTATTTTGGTGGAGATAAAGAAGTTTCAAATAATTGTGATATTCAAGTATGAGCAGATAATGTAGTAATAGACGAATTTTGCTATCCAAGTTTTTGCGTTCATGTAAAAACCTTAGATGAACAAAATGGCGTTTTTAACTATGAGAGTGCAAATGTAGAACTAAAACTTTCCGGTTATCATAATATTTCTAATGCGTGCAGTGCTATTGCAATAGGAAAACTGTACAATATACCTTTAATTGATTGCATTTGTGCAATATCTAAAGTTACTCCACAAAGTGGACGTGCTAAAAATATAAATTTAAAGAATGATATAAAATTAATTGATGATGCATATAATTCAAATCCTGAGTCGTGCTTGTCATCTGTTAAAACTTTTGATTTAATGAAGTCTGATTACAGAAAGATTCTTGTTTTAGGAGATATGGCAGAATTAGGAGAATATGCACAAAAAGAGCATAAAAAAATCGGGGAATATATTGCGCGATCTAGTATTGACAAGTTGATTTGTGTTGGACTTCTTGCAAAAGAATTTGGAACAAGTGCTGCTTCATTAGGCTTTAAAAAAGATGATATTTTCTATACCAACAACTATAATGAAGCTTTTGTTCTGTTACAAAAAATGCTAAAATCTAGGGATATGGTTTTAGTAAAAGGGTCTAATTGTATGAATTTGACTTTATTAGTAAAAAAGCTTATTAAAAATTTTGAAAATTAATGTGCGGGGTGAAATATGTTACGAGGTGAATTATCAAGTTATCCATCATATTACGTTTTTATTTCGATAGTAATCAGTGTTGTAATTACTCTTGTTTTAATGCCTGTTTGAAAGCGTTTTGTTAAAAAATCTCATATAGGTCAACAAGTTAGGATTGACGGGCCGCAAACTCATCTTTTAAAGCAAGGCACCCCGACTATGGGTGGAGTAATAATGATTTTGGCAATGATTCTTACTTCCGTTATTATTGGAGTTTGATCATCTGATGTCCTAGGTCTTCTGTGGGCAACTATCGCTGCTGGACTTATTGGTCTTATTGATGATGTAGCAAAAGTTGTTTTTAAAAGATCCCTTGGTTTAAATGCAATTTCTAAACTTATTTTACAATTTTTAGTTGCTACCTTATTTTTGTTATATGCTGTTAATGTTGTAAAGATTTCTCCTGTTATACAAATTCCTTTCGTAGTAGATATTGATTTAGGAATATTTACAAGTTATTTTGATGTTTTTGGAGGTATTCGCATTCCTTGACTTTATATTATAGTTATTGACATTTTGTTAGTTGGAATGTGCAACGCTATTAATTTAACAGATGGACTTGATGGTCTTGCTGCCGGATGCTGTGTGGTAGTTATGCTCATAATGGCAGCTATTGCATATAGAACAAATTCCTTAGGAGCATCAATATTTTCCGGTTCTTTAGCAGGTGCATGTATCGGATTTTTGTGATACAACACTTATCCTGCTGACATATTTATGGGCGATACTGGATCCCTCTCTTTAGGAATGGCTTTGGGGTGCTTGTCTGTTTTAACAAAAACAGAGTTTTTGTGTTTGATTATTGGTGGCCTTTTTGTAATTGAAACATTTTCTGTCTTTTTGCAGGTGGTTTATTATAAAAAAACAAAAAAAAGAATATTTCTTATGGCGCCTTTGCATCATCATTTTGAAAAGAAAGGCTGATCAGAAACTAAAGTTGTAATTCGATTTTGAATTATTTCAGGTGGTTTTGCATCTCTTGGATTTGCAATATTTTTTGCACAAAGTTTGATTCAACATGCAGGAATTAGTTAATAAAGCATAATGAATTTTATAAAATCGAGAAAATATGCACCATATAATCTAGGCCGTGTATGTGTTATAGGATTAGGGAAAACAGGACTTGCTGTTGCCCAATATCTAATCAACGAAAAAAATAGAGTAGAGAATTTACATGTTTATGCTGGAGACAAGACAAAGTTTTCAATGCGTTCAGGGGATAAACTTATTAAATGCGGTGTTAGTATTTCTTTTGATGATGCAACACTTAATAATCTTTACGATCTATGTATCGTTTCTCCTGGTATTTCTCCAAATAATAGTATATTTATGTCTGCATTAAAAAATTGTAAAGAGGTCATAAGTGAAGTTGAGTTTGCGTGAAGAGAAAGCAATATAGATACAAAATGAATTGCCGTTACAGGAACAAATGGAAAAACAACAACCACCTCTATGATTAATGAAATTTTACAATTTAGCAGAAAGAGAAGTAAAGTAGTAGGAAACATAGGAAATGTTGCCATAGAAGCTGTTATGACAGACAGGATTAAATCAACTTATGAACAATCAGAATATTTTGTTTTAGAGATTTCTTCATATCAACTGTTTACTACTCGTTTATTTAAGCCATATATTGCAATACTGCTGAACATAACTCCAGATCATATAAAC
>CAVGFB010000016.1:0-8899 GCA_963628375.1 Gorillivita sp. (SeqCode) | reverse complement strand
ATATAGCTATAAGGGAATTGATAATCCTAATTATTATATCTTAGAAAATGATGGTTCTGATTCTAACCTGTCAGGCTGTGGTAATACAACTAAATGTAACCACCCTGTTATGATAAATCATATAATTGAATGCTTGCACTATTGGGTGTCTTATTTTCATATTGATGGATTTAGATTTGATGAAGCTTCAATACTGGCAAGGGATGAGGATGGTACTCCTCTCAAAAACCCACCTTTATTGGACTTACTTACAAGAGATCCTATTTTGTCAAAAACTAAATTAATAGCTGAAGCTTGAGATGCAGGTGGATTATATCTTGTAGGGAATTGGCCAGCAAAAGGTCATTGAGCAGAGTGAAATGGCAAATTTAGGGACACTATGAGGTCTTTTCTGAGATCAGATGAGCTTCCAGCTGATCGTCTTGTCAACAGAATTACGGGTTCGTGTGATCTTTACCCACAGCAAGACATGAGGACAAGTATCAACTTTATTACTTGCCATGATGGTTTTGTATTAAATGATCTTTTTTGTTACGACAATAAACATAATGAAGCTAACGGTGAAGATAATAGAGACGGAATAGATAACAATATCAGCACAAACTGAGGTGCTGAGGGCAAAACTGATGATATAACAATAAATGAAATTCGAAATAGAAGCGTAAAAAACGCATTAGGGATGCTTTTTATTAGCAGAGGAACCCCTATGATGCTAGCAGGAGATGAATTTAGAAATACTCAATTTGGGAACAACAACTCATACTGTCAAGATAATGAAATCTCTCACCTAAACTGAAATAATTTAGATAAACACAAGGATGTTTTTGAATTTGTTAAATCAATGATACAGTTTAGAAAAGAACATCCAATACTTAGAAATTTAAGATATAAATATAAAGAGCGTAACGAGTATGATGAAACTCAATTTTTTGATTTTAACCAAAATGCTTTAAACACAACTAATACAAACAAATTCTTAATTCAATACAAAGAAAGAATTAAGAATTATAATGTTATTGATGATTCTACATTTTTAGTAATAATTAACTTTTCAAATAATGATGAATATGTAGAAATTCCTCCTGCTTGAAATAATGAAGTATTTAAGGTGTATGCCTCATCTGATATGAATCTTGAAAATAAAGAATGTAGAAACAATATAAAGGTTTGTTCTCATAGCTTTACTTTGCTTGTAAAAAAGGATAACAATTAAGGGGTTTTTATGTCTATTCTAGATAACCGAAGATGCGGGATATTGCTGCCTATATTTTCTCTAAATTCTAACTATGGAATTGGCACACTCGGGCAAGCTGCATATGATTTTGTAGACTTTCTAAAAGAATGCAATCAAACTTATTGACAGATTCTACCCACTAATCCCACAACTCGTGATAATTCACCATACAAAACTTATAGCTCAATGGCAGGTAATGAGCTTTTAATTGATCTTGACTTGCTTATTGATGATGGTCTTATAGATAAAAAAGACGTTATCAATTATGATTTTGGTGTTAATAAATCTAAAGTTTCTTATAAGAAAATACGATTAAGCAGACAAAACATTTTTAAAAAAGTTATAAAAAATTTTAAAGAAAATATTCCAGAAGATTTTTTTGAATTTTGTGAGGTAAACAAATTTTGATTAGATGACTATGCAAGATTTATGTCTATCAAAGAAGCAAATAACAACAAAGAACTTAAAAAATGGCCTAATAAATATAAACACAAAGAGCAAGTTGAAATAAGCAGATTTATAGAACAGCATGAAACAACAATAGATTCGTATAAAATCCTACAATATATATTTCATGTTCAATTTAAGAAATTAAAAGAATATGCAAATAACTGTGGGATATATCTTATAGGGGATATTCCAATATATGTTGCTCATGACAGTGCTGATGTATGATCAAACCAAAACATATTTAAACTTGATAAAAACTTAGACCCTATTGAAGTTGCAGGAACTCCCCCTGATGTGTTCTCAGAGGAAGGTCAGCTATGAGGAAATCCAGTATATAACTGGAATTATCTAAAAGACACACAATATAAGTGATGAATTAAAAGAATTCAGCAAACTTATAAGTACCTCGATGTCATAAGGCTTGATCATTTTAGAGGTTTTGAATCATACTACACAATAAAGGCTAATCAAAAAAGTGCAAAAAATGGTTTTTGAAGACAGGGACCTGGTATTTCTTTTTTTGACAAGATTGAAGCCGAGCTTGGGAAAATTCCTATAATTGCTGAGGATTTAGGTTTTATAACAAACGATGTTAAGCAACTACTAAAAAGGACTCAATTTCCAGGAATGAAAGTGCTTCAATTTGCTTTTACGTCAAAAAAAATAAGTAAAACTTACATTCCATACTCGTATTCTAAAAATTGTGTTTGTTATGTTGGCAATCATGATAACAACACTCTACGTGGGTGAATCATTGAATTAGGTAAAAAAGAGCTTATCAAAGCACTAGAGTATTATGACCTTGCTTCTTTATACAAACTACATGACACAATGATTAGATCAGCTTTGTCCTCTGTGGCAAATACCTGTATTCTAACTATACAAGACATACTTAAATTGGGCAAAAGTGCGAGAATAAATACACCATCAACAATATCTGGCAACTGAACATGAAGAGTAACAACACCTCAGCTTGAATCCATTGATGTAAAGAAGCTTAAAAATATGATGGATCTTTATGGAAGATGTCCAGAAGTGGAAGAATAAACTATATTAAAAACACTAAGGAAAAACAAAACAAACTAGGACTCTTCCCCACTGTTACAATAATAATAGGCGGGATGATAGGTAGTGCGATATTTTCTCTATCTGGTCTTGTAATGTGACAAGCAGGTCCTGCCTCTATCTTATCTTACATAATTGCAGCACTTATTATGTTATGTTATGGGCTTATTTGTGCTGAGCTATCTTGCAGGTTCAAAAACTCAGGTGGAGTTTATGTATTTCCAGCAAAATCTCTTGGAAAAACAAAAAATCAGGGCAAATTTTGAGGATGACTTACGTTTTGAGGATTTATAAACTCAAATATTGTTGCTATTGCTTTTAGTGCAATTTATGTTGGCGCTTACTTAAGTGTAGGATTCCCGCAGCTATCAAATATGCAAATTCCACTTGCTTTAATATCTATAATATTTGTCTTTGTCTTAAACGTTCTTAAAATATCTTCGCTGGGGAAATTGAATAATGCATTTGTTGTAGCCCTTATTATAACTATGCTAGTTTTTGTGTTTGTTGCTCTTACAAATAAACAATGAGAATCTAGTCTTTTAACTCCTTTTTTCACACAGGGAACACAAGGAATACTTGGTTTTATGTCCTCTATTCCTATTGTCATGGTATCCTATGGTGCAATAACATCTGCTGCCTTTATAGTAAAAGATATTAAAAATCCTAAAAGAAATGTTCCACGTGCAATGATCATTGCGCTTATCTTTACCTGTTTGTTGTATGTTTTAATAATTCTATCTACTCTAGGGCTTTTAACTTCACAATATTTAAACGATAACCCTGATATGAGATATATTCCTCTTTTTGCTGCTGCTTTTACAAAACTGAGCTCAATCCCATGACTTTCAAAATTGATATCAATTTCTGCTTTTTTGGCACTTTTAACTACAATGCTTGTAATAATGTCTATAAACTCACGAGCAATTTGTGCTGTTGCTAACGATAATCTCTTGCCAAAAGCCCTCGCTAAATGCAACAAAAATCATGTACCATTGAACGCAACATTATTAGTAGCTTTAATTTCTTGTGTTATTGCATGCTTTCCTGACTTTACACAAACGCTTGTTAACCTTGGAGTTTTATTCTCTGTAGTTGTTATTGTTATGATTTGTATATCTGTTATTTATGCAAGAAAAAATAATTATCAAAAGTGCGATTTTAATGCACCTCTGGGTAAATTTTTGCCAATCGCAACATTAATTATTTTAATTATTTGCAATATTACAAATATATTTTCAGGCAATATAGATGTATACCTATTTACAATAATCTGATATATTTTAGGTATTATATATTTCTGCATTAATCAAAAAATAAAGGCTAAACATAAGCTAAACTAAGATGAAAAGTTTTAATTTTGATATCGAAAAAGGCTCTGTGGTCGCATTTGGAGATTTTGATGGTGTCCACATAGGTCATATAGAAATTCTTAAATCTGTTTTAGAAATTGCTAAAGAGAATAATCTATCTCCGGTAATTATCATAAATTTAAATAACGAGAAAAATACTTATCTTACCAGCAAAAATGAAAAAACTTATATATTAAAAAAATGTGGATTTCATAATATTTTAAATTCTAAAATTAAAGATTTACCAAATTTGCTAGAAAGATTAAATACTAAAGTTCTTGTAGTAAGTGAAACTGATAAAAATATAAATCTCTATAAAGAAATTGCAAATACTAAAAAAATAGATCTGAAAATAACAAAGTTAACTTGGTTAAATGGCGTTGAAGTATCTAAAATGAATATAAATAATGCACTTGAAAGTGGCAATATGAAATGCGCGTTAAAACTTTTAGGTCACCCTTATATTGTAATTGACAAAGTAGTACATGGAAAGGGCTTAGGCAGACAGTATGGTATGCCAACAGCAAATATGTTGCCTGAATCTAATAAAGTTTTGCCAAAGTTTGGTGTATATGCATCATGTGTTGAGATAGACAATAAAAAATATCAAGCTGTTACAAATATTGGAATGCGCCCTACTGTGGATAACCTTGATTCAATTACTGTTGAATCAAATATTCTAGATTTTAGTAATGATATTTATGGCAAAACAATTGTTCTTGAAATTTTTGAATATATTCGCGGAATAAAAAAATTTAACAGCTTAAAAGATGTAAAGATGCAGGTTGATAAAGATAAAGAAGTAGTAAAAAGATTTTTTGACAACTACAAGCTAAAGGCACTATAGATAAGTATCATATCTATTTTAACTTTTTAATAATCTCTGTTTTGTTATAGATGGAAAATTTAGTTAGTTTATAAAATCTAATTCTTTTTCGAGCTAAAATAGGTTCAACAAAACCATTCTTAGACAATGTAGATAACCTATTTATTACTGTTTTATTTGAGACTTTAAGCTTTAAACTAACCTCTTTTGGGCTAAATTCTCTATGGTAATTTTTAATCAAAAACAACAAAAGTTCACACTCTTTAGCTCGCAAGTGAGAAAGACTTGTGTCGACCTGTTCACTAACTGTTATTGTCTCAAGCTCACAAATCTTACTTGAATACAACAAAACCATCTTTAAAAAATACTCAATTCATATTTCAGGATGAGGAGGATTATTTCTGCCTGAATAATAAAGTGCTGGAAGACCCATCTGTATCGATTTATAATATTCATCAACATCATATGCAAAATATTCTTCTAATGATCCAATTCCTTTAAATCCATATCCATTGACAGCCAATATATATCCAGATAATAATCTTGCAGTTCTGCCGTTTCCATCTTCAAATGGATGAATTGTTACAAGCTGGTAATGTGTTACAGCAGCTAAAATTAACGGATGATCGTCACTTGTGTTTATATACTCAACTAGCTCATCTACAAGGTTGGGAATCTCTTTGGCTTCAGGGGGTATATAGTCAGGGTTTCCTGTTTTTGAATCGTACACAGCAAAAAGGACACCTGGTGGCATAGGCAGTCTATAACCAATTTTTTCTTTAGTAGCTCCCTTTTCAATTAATTTTTGTATATCTAGAATAAAATTTTTAGTAATTGGCTCTTTTTTCTTAGCTTTTGTTTCTAAATAATTTAAAGCTAAATAGTAATTTCTGACCTCTTGTTGTGGTTTTAATAAATGCCTCCTTTTATCACTCTCTAAAACTTCATCAACTTGACTTTCACTGAGAGGGTTACCTTCGATTTTGTTTGAAGCATAAGAGCTTCTTTTCTTAGAGTTTTTTCTCAAAGCATTAACAAGACTTGTTGGTAATTTTATAGAAGAAACTTTGTATCTATTTTTCTCTATTTCAGAAATATACTTTAAAATTTTATTTGATAATGTAACTTTAATCATAAATTAGTTTCACCACTATATTATACATATTTAAATAAAAATTTTCACTAAAATTTCACTATTTCTTCACTATATTTTCACTATTACTTAAGGAATATAATAATGGTCGGGGCAACAGGATTTGAACCTGCGACCCTTGCGTCCCGAACGCAATGCTCTACCAAGCTGAGCCATGCCCCGATTGTAATATTGTAATAAAGTATGTACTCAATATAAAGATTTTATTAAGTAAATAATTACAAGATATTAAATTTATTCAAAAATCACAAAAATGACTTTAGACTTTAACTTTACTATATAATTACGCGTTGATTAATAAAAATTTAAGGAGACAATATGATTGCTAAAAAATTTAAAAAACAAATATTAGTTTGTATTGTAATTCTATCTTGCGTTGTATTTTTATCAATGACTAAATCTGAAGTAAAAGCAGAAACAACAGATAATACAACTACAAATAGCGAGCAAGATTTACCTGTTTATAAACACGTACCAGGCACGCCTCAAGGCAAAGTTACCATTACAACACAAAACGACTTAGATAAATTGATTAACTCAACTGGTACTGACCTATCTGGAACGGATATTACATTTAGTAATTCAGATGACCTTGTGTTTCCGCAAGGCACCTATAAGGTAACAAATGTTGTTAATTGGCTATTTCCAGAAACATCTAAAGGAAACATTGACTTTTCTGATGCAACATTTTTAACTGGAGCACCCGAGTTTGGTGGAACAAATGACAGAAATATCTATATACAATTTCATGGAAATCATGAAACATCAGGAAAGCCACAAGTTCTTACCAGTCTTAAAAATTATGGTAATACTGAGACAACACTAAATGAGGATGGCTCTATAAATCTCATTAAAAATGGATGTGCATATGTTCAGTTAATAAATACTCAAAATGTAACTTTTGACGGTTGAACTTTTATAAACGCACAACCTGAACGTAGTCACTGTATTGATATTATGGGATCAGAAAACATTACAGTTATAAATTGTAGCTTTGAGGGTAAAGGTGGTAGAGCATACACTGAAGAAGAGTTAAATAAGGTGGGAGCTAAATTTTCACATCCTCTATATAGTGAAGCTGTACAGGTTGACATACAAACAGCAGGTGCTGCAGGACTTAAAACATTTGAAAACACGCTACTTTGAAGTAAAGAAACGGACAATGAAATATCATCTAAAAACATAACAATTGACAAAAATAGATTTGTAGGATACAAGGGAGTTGATGCAGATAGTTTAATTTATAATCGTCTTGATCATATAGTTGATAGACCTTATGGAGCAGATGTAGGGTCTCACTCGGGATCGAAAGATGCTTATGTAAATATCACAATTACAAATAACACACTAGATAATACAATCTATGTGCCAGATAATACTAAGGGTGAACTTATGCTAGCTCCTATACATTTTTGAGTTGGAAATGTTAGTAAAGAACCAGTATGATCTGAAGAAACTTACAATAATGCTGTAAAAACCTATAAGGTCACGGGCAATAAAATTACTAATTATAAGGGTAAGGCAATTTCAGATAATGGAGTTAAAGCTGTATGCTGAGAAGGTACTAATTTTATTTCATACTGGAGTGATACCAATATAGCATCTACCAGTCAACCGCAAACTCAACCTCTTGAACAGATTATTGTTATAGTATTAGGTGTAGTTATTGTTGCTGGAATTGCATATATTATTTATAGGAGATTTAAAAACTCTAAATCCTAAATCTAAAAATTTATTTCTTACCTATTTATAAAAGGATTGTTATATGGACATAATGGAGATTATAAAAAGCAGGCACAGTGTAAGACAGTATGAGGATAAGCCAATTGAAGCTTATAAGAGAGATAAGATTAACTTATTTGTTAAAAATATAAATGACGAAAGTGGTCTTAATATTCAAGTTTTTTATGATGAACCAGAGTGCTTTAGCTCCCCTAAAGCTCACTATGGAAAATTTAGTAACGTAGGTAATTATTTCTCTATTGTTAGCAAAAAAGAAGACCAAGAAAAGTGCGGATATTATGGTGAAAAACTTGTGCTTATGTGTCAAGGGATTGGACTTAATACCTGTTGAGTTGCTCTCACACATGGCAAGTCAAAAGCTGTTATTGAAAAAGGGCAAAAAGAACTAATAATAATTTCTCTTGGATATGGAAAGACACAAGGAATCCCAAGAAAAAGTAAGAGTATATCTGAGCTTAGCTGTGCTGATGAGAAGGTGGATTGATTTGAAAAAGGTATGGAAGCTGTAGCTTTAGCTCCAACTGCTATAAATCAGCAAAAGTTTTTCTTTGAGCTAAAAGAAGGAAAAGTTTATGCAAAAAGCCTTGGAGGGTTATATTCTAGCATTGATCTTGGTATTGCAAAATACCACTTTGAAGTTGTTACAGGGCATGTAGTTGAATAGTAGATTTTTTGTAACTAAAAATTTATTTTAAAATTTATTTTAAATGTTAAAAACAAGAAGCCTAACCTCTTAATTATGTTATTATAAATGTGTTTCTACGGAGCAGGGTGCGAACGGAGAGATACCTAAGTCACCTGCCCCTTTTTTTATCTCTTCATTACCTTATCTTTTATTTTATGCTCGTCTATCACAATGAATACTTCGTTAGACAATTGCTTGTACAAAGATGATGCATTTTTCTTACTTGGAAGCAATACTTTCTCTAATTTTCCAGAACTATAAAGGTGCTTAACCATGCAAAAATAGTCACCATCTCTTGAAACTACGAGCACTTTATCGAGCGATTTATCCTCATATACATCTCTCATACAGAAGAACACAAGGTCTGTGTCAATGTTGCCCTTTTTCCCTC
>CAVGFB010000015.1:0-11287 GCA_963628375.1 Gorillivita sp. (SeqCode) | reverse complement strand
TATATGTTATAATTATTTAATAAATTTATTAAATATGTTATAATATGATATAATTAATAAAGAAATTAAAGGAATGATATGAAAATAGCTAAAAAAATAAATAATATTAATGTTGTAATTAAATCTGATAAAAATATACCTGTTACAGAGAAAGAAATCAAAGCTTATATTAATCGTTTTTATGAACTTGAATCAAATGCAAAGTTATCTTCTTTAGATGTAGATATTGTTGATGAGAAAGAAGTTGAACTTACGTATCATATCTTGCCACAAAAATTTGAGCGGATTAGAAGAATTACTGGTTATTTAGTGGGAGATATAGATAGATGGAATAATGCTAAGAAAAAGGAAGAGATGGATAGGGTAAAACACGAGGTAAAACATGGATTTGAGAGAAGAAAAACAAGATAAGTCAGAATGTAGGAATTGTAAGTTTTTTGAGAGAAAAACAGATATCTGAGGTATCTGTGATAGAGGATGATTTAGAAATAAAGATGTATATACAATGCAATTTTGTCGTAGGTGAAGGAGGAAATAATGACAATAAATAAAGTATGTGTATCAGGAAATTTAACTCATGATTGTGATTTGAGAAAAACAGCTAGTGGTCTTGTTGTGGTAAATTTTTGTATTGCTAATAACAAGCGAAAAAGAAATGCACAAACTGGTGAATGAGAAAATGAAGCGAATTATATAAATTGTGTAATGTTTGGAAAGCGTGCTGAAAATATAGCAAATTTATTATTGAAGGGTGTAAAGGTAGTAGTTAGTGGGAGATTACAATATTCTGCCTGAGAAAGTGAAGGTGTAAGAAGAAGTAAACTAGATGTAATTGTAGAAAATATTGAAATTATGAGAAAACTTGAACATCATAATGTAGAAGATGAACCTTTTTTTTCTGATAGTGGAAATGTTTATTAAGCTCGAGGAGGAGAAATGAAAAATACTAAAAATTTAAAAAAGACATTACTAAAAGCAACGGTAAGTAGTGCTTTATTGAGTCTTGTTCCACTAAATTTTGCAATGGCTGATTCAGGTCCTTTAAGCCAAGTAAAAGACCTGATTGGCAATGGTGCAATATTTTTAGGTGGAGTCTTGGTTGTAATTGGACTTATACAATTTGGAATGGGTTGAAAAGACGGTACAGGCGGTGGTGGTCAACTTAATGGTGCTATCGGCTTTATGGTCGGTGGTGGTATTATAGTTGCAGCTGCAGCTATTTTAAAAGCACTACAGATTGGATTTTAAATGCTTTCAGTTGCTGTTCAAAAAGATCCAATGGAGTATAAGAACAAGATTATCGGTAGTTTAACACTACGTAATTTAGGATGTGCCGCACTTGCCATTGGAGTAAGTATGGCTGTGGCTTCGTATTGTTATTTTTTACTAAATATGCCAATAGATTTTGCGATGTATATTATTATTATTATCTCTTTTCCAATATGAGCGTTAGGGTTTTGACACCCCTATGGGATGAACTTAGAGGAATTTGCTCCGTTGTGATTTAAATTTAATTTTAGTAATAATGTTGTTGTTTATGAATCTAGTGATTTTTTATGTAAACATAAAAAATACGGAGCAAAAGCAGAAACAGAAAAAAAACTGGAACAATTAGGATATAGGGTTAATAAGGATTATAAGATGTTGTGTAAACGTCCTGATTTTGAAGCTTATGATATAGACGCTGGATGTAAGGAATATCCTAGTTTTGATAAATAGAAAATTTGTTTTTAATATCTAAAAGGATAATTTCATGAGTGAAGATAAAAGTAATGGAATAGGTAATGTAGATATGGAAGCTATTGCTTCCATTTTGAAACCTAAACAACGAGATTTTGCTCGTGGTAAAATTAAGTTAAAAAGAAAAGAGAAGCGTGCTATCAAGCGAGAACTAAAAGCACAAATGCGAGGAATTGAGAACGAGCTAAATAAGAACAAAAAAGAGTATAAAGAAATACAGAAAAAACAAAAAAAACAAAAGAAATCAATATCAAAACAATTAAAAGAGCGTGATCGTGCTATTAGTGATAAGACAAGGAACAATAGAGCTAAACGTCAAAAAACAAATAATTTAGTTGATTATATACCGTATACAAGAATGTTTAAGAATGGTATATGTGAGGTTGAGGAGGGTATATTCTCTCAAACTATAGAATTTAGTGATATCTCTTATCAATCTGCACGTGAAGATCATCAAACGGATATTTTCGATACGATTTGTGATATTTATAATTATTTTGATACTTCTGTGTCTTTGCAATTTAATGTTGTTAATACAAAAATTCCTGATGAAATAATTGGGAAGCGTGAATTTTATACAATTGACGAGCAAAAAACAGATGTTGGTAAAAAGGACGCTAAGTTATTTAATTCTATTTTGAATCATAAGATGAAAGAAGGAATTTCTAATTTAAAGCGAAGGCGTTTTATAACGTATACTATATCATCGGATAGTTTAGATAATGCACTACATACATTTGCAAGAATTAGGACTGATATTATTGCTTATTTAACAAAAATATCTTGTAAGGTGCATGTTCTAAATGGTGAGGAGAGATTAAAATTAATACAGGATATTATAAAGCCTGAAGCGAGTTTTGACTTTTCTTATGATAAGTGTATATCCCTATCTTCTGGTCTTAATACTAAAGATTTTATTTGTCCTTCTGCTATTGACTTTAAGCCTGATGGGGATAATACGTGTTTTAGAAGTGATGATAAGTGATGTCAAGTATTGGCGTTTACTAAGTTTGGAGCAGAGTTAAATGATCATGTGTTGAGTGATATAGTAGATTTGCCTTGTAGTATGAATGTTACATGACATTCTCAGGCATGAGATAGGGCGGATGCTATAACTTATATTAAACAACGTGCTGGGTTTGTTGATAAGGAGATAGTGGATGAACAACAGAGAGCTGCTAATAAGGGTCAAGACTTTACAGTGTTATCTCCTGAAGTGCAATATAAGAAAGATGAGATTAATGAACTGTTAGATAATATTTTAAATAAAAATCAGAATTTATTTACTTTTACTGGTCTTATATATGTATATGCAGATACAAGAGAGGAATTAGATGATCATATAATTCAAATTATTGCTTCTGCAAGAACTAAACAGGTAACTATTGATACATTAAATTATAGACAAAAAGAAGCGTTGTGTAGTGTGTTTCCGTTGGCTAATAATTATATTAATCAGTCAAGGGTTTTTACTACTGCTCAAATGTCTATATTCATGCCGTTTGCAACGCAAGAATTAGATGATGAAGGCGGTATTTATGCAGGGCAGAATAAAAATAGCAATAACTTAGTTATTGTTAATAGGAAGGCACTAGCTTCCCCTGTTGGTTTTGTATGTGGTAAAACAGGTAGCGGTAAATCATTTTTTGTAAAACAGGAGATTGAAGGGACAATTCTCTCTAACCCAGATGATCAAATAATTATGTTTGATAGAGCAGGGGAATACACCATGATCACCCAACACCATGAAGGAGTTGTATTTAATTTTAGTGTTGATAGTGATATATACCTAAATCCTTTTGACTTGTCTGCTACGAGAGAGATGTCTGTGGACGCACAAATTGCAAACAAGATTGACGCCATGATTGCTCAGGCTTCTGCTTCTGCAGGCGAGGCTGGATTAGGGTTAACAGATGAAGAACAGTCAATTATATCAAGATGTGTAACTATTGCTTTTGATAAGGCTGAAAAAAATGGCAAGACTCCGTTGTTGAGTGATTTTGTTAATACTTTAAATGAACAGGATGAAAGTACTGCTCATGATATAGCACTTAGATACGAGAGATTTGTAACGGGTCCTATGGCATTTTTTAATGAATTTAGTAATGTATCATGAAACAATAGGATTATTGATATTAATATAAAAGAGTTACCTGATAATATGCTTATATTCTGTTTGATTATGATGTGTGAGAGTGTGAGAAACAGGATGTATTATAACTATGAACACGGTATTAGAACATGAATATATATTGAGGAGATACAATCAATGTTTAAATATCCATCTGTTTTAAATTATTTTTCAAGATTTGCAAATGAAGCTCGTAAATTTGGTGGATTGTTAACTGGTATTACACAAAATTCAAAGGCAATGTTAGATAATGAAAATGCACGTAATATTGTTACTAATGCTGATTATATTATGTTGTTAAAACAATCTGTAACTGATAGGGAACTTTGGAGCGATATGTTGAACTTATCAAGTCAAGAGGTATCATGTATAGATGAAACTGCTGATAGAGGTGCTGGACTTTTAATTGCAGGTGCTAATAAGATACCTATTGTTGGTGGTTTTCCTAAGAAAAATGAGTTATATGATATATTTTCTACTGATCCTAATGAAATTGCAGATAAGTTAAATAAAGAAAAAATGTTAAAGAATAAAAGTGTTAGTTAAATGTCTAAAGAAAATAAAGATATCATTGTCACATCTGATGACAAGAAAATTTCTAAGCAAGACTTAATTTTAAATTCTCAGGATATCAAGACTTCATCACGTGGTCTAGTTTTAAGAAATTCATCTGCAAGTACAAGAGGTGCACTAGATACAAATAAAAAATTCTCCCAAACCTTAAAAAAAGGTGGTATGAAACTAGCTCATGGTAGTGCTAAAGTTGTTAAAAGCACTGGTAGTGGTATGGCTAAGGTAAGTGAGGGAGTTGTTAGTGTGGTGTCAAAAGCAGGTGATGATGATGTGCAGACTAAATCTGCTGCAGCGATGAATGAAAAATTAGTCAAAGCAGGAGTTAAGGTTAATAAGGCTTACCTATCTACTCCTGAGATAGCGTATAAGACAGGACATAAAGTAGGACAAGGCATTGAGTTTGCAAGAGATAAAAGTATTACAAGAGCAGACAAGAAAAAAGCTGTTTTAGCATTAAGTAAAAAAAATCTAAAAAAAGGAAGTAAAAATTTAATTAAAAAAACAGGGAAAAAAAGTGGACAACTAGCAGGTACTGGTACTAATAAAGTATTGGATAGTTGAGCGAACGCAGATGACGAGGGACATGTGTCACTTGCTATAAAAGGGTCTCAAAGGAGTGTTGAGGTAACAAAAAAAGGGATTAAGGTCATCAAAGGCGGAGTTAAAGGGTCAAAAAAAGCATATAGAGGAGTAAAGAGATTTAGAGCAGGTAAGAGCAGGAGAAGGCGTTTTTATAAAAGGGCAGTAAATACCATAAAAAATTCTCCAAAGACAATAGCTAGAGGGAGCGTTAAGATAGCTAAAAAGGGAGTGAGTATTGTACAAGGCAGTATTAGAGGTCTTATTGGCATGGTACAAGCAATAGGAGGGTTTTTACTTTCTGGTGGGTGAATACCTATAGTTTTAATTTTGCTCGTAGTAGGGTTTTTTATTTTTATGATTACAAGTATCTTTGCTATTTTTAATAATGGAACAGGCTCGTTGAATGGACGTGAGAAAGCTGTGGCTTCAAAATTAATGTCATTAGGGTATGATAAAAAACACACTGCTGGTATTATGGGTAATTTAATATGTGAATGCAGTTTAGATTTTTCTGCTTATGAGGGAGGTGGTAAGTATGCTGACTTACCACAGGAGTTTTGAAGTAATTCTTATGGGTATGGAGCGTGTCAATGAACAGAGGGTCGAAAGACGAGCATGTGCTCTAGCTTAAAAGGACAGGGTAAACTAACAAGTGATGATGATCAATTAGCGTGGATGAGTGCGGAAGCACCAAGTCAATGATATTGTGGAAACCCACAAGCGTATGGCGTACATTCTATGAGCTGGGATATGTGAAAAAACGATCAATTATCTAGTGCTGATTTTTTGGCAATGGGATGAGCTGCATATTATGAAAGATGTGCTAGTGGAGAAGCAGGTCATTTAGATAAAAGAAGAAGTGAAGCTTTGCGTATATACTCTGCACTGATGAGTGGAGGAGATGGCACTATATTAGGAGAAGCAAAGGCTATTGCAAGTGATAAATCACATGGATATAGTCAAGAAAGACGGTTCTTAAATCCTGATGTAGATTGTTCTAGTTTTGTTTTTTATGCTTGTAAACAAGCAGGTAGTAATGTTGGCGATTCTCCTTTTACTACTTATAATATGGGAGAGGTGCTGAAATCTGCTGGGTTTAATGAGATGATATATATAGGACTTGGGAGTTGTCTAGCTGGAGATATATTAGTTAGTGCAGATCATACAGAAATATTTGTGTCTAATCAAACTTCAATTGGGGCACATCAAGATTATGATGGACAACCTGGAGATTCTACAGGACGAGAGGTATGTGAGGGTTCTGCGTGCCAGAATTGATCTTTGGTGTATAGAAAACAATAAAAAAATAAGGAGATATTATGAGTAATAAGATAAATAACTTAAAAGAACAGGTTAGAGAGAACAGAAGAATTTTTGTGATTGCAGGGATAATAATAGCTGCACTTATATTAGTTCCTGTTTGTATTAATGCAATAAAAACTGCACAAATAGAAGATAGCGAAAATAATGATGAAAAAAAAGAGAAAGTAGTGGAGTTAACACAGGATCAACAGAATTTGGTGAATAAATATAATGATATAACAAAAGACTTAATAGCGGTAATGGAAAATTCTAAATGGGTTGCACAAGGGGGAGATGGCAATATCAAATTTAAGAATAATCAAATGATTGAGATAAAAAATGAGCAGGAACAAAAACAAAAATTTGCTGTTTGTTCTGTTGATGTGGAGAATAAGGAAGTTACAAGTGGACTATATGACTATTATTACACGATGTCGTTACTCATGGAAAGTGGAGATTATAAAGTAATGAAATTAAAGAAAACATTGAGAGGGCAAAATGAAAATGCTCCTGTTATGGGTGCAACACTTCAAGGAGGAACTGGTTTATTTAAAATAACAGAGATATATGTGCGTGCAAGTAACAGTGATGAGTTTAATATTTCTAATTGGAATACAAATGCTAATCAGTTTATAGATAATAAATATGATGAAATGTATAAGACGGTTAAAGATTATTGTGCAAAAAATTATCCTCAAATAAATACGGTTGATTGATTAGGAAACGTGAATATTGATTATTTAAATAATACTATTTCAATGTCATATTTACTTAATATTAAAAATAAGGTACAGATTATATGTACTTATCGTAAAACGGATGGCAGTTTTAATGTCTATAAAGGGTAAGGAGTAAATTATGGAACTTGCACTTACTAATTTAAAATATAAATCACAATATAAGCAAAGTATAATTTCTACTCGTGGTTTTAAATTTTCTTGTTTAAGTTTAGGGATTCTATTAATTTGTTTAATTATTCCTAGTATTGCATGAGGATATAATATAGATTTTGCACATTTAGATACATGAGCATGGGCACAAATTAAGTCACTGTTTGCTGAGAATGTTAACGCTTCTTTTTATACGGCACTAAGTCAAATGAAAAATGTATCTATGAATAATGAACTAACAAGGGATTGATTTAATTTATTTGGAGGGGATAGTACAATACATACAATTTTGATAAATGTATCTAATGGAGCGGTGAAGCCTGTGGCAGGAGCGTTAATGAGTTGTGTGTTTTTAATGCAGTTTATAAAAATTGCAGGTAAGGCTGAGAGTACTGGCACGCTTCCAATGGTAAAGGATGTTATATATTTATTTGTGATGTTAGCTTTTTTTACATCTTTAATTACACACGCTGATGATATATGTGGTGCCCTGTACTCTATGATAAATCAAATTTCTAAAGCAATATCAGGAGGACAGATACCGCAGCTAAATCCAACTCAGGATTTTATTTCCCCTTTTGTTGATGGTAATCCTGATGGTGCAAGTCTATGACATAGTGATGAGGGTAGAAATGCTATGGCTGAGAGTTCTATTGGGTTGATGATGATCTTGTGAT
Organism: Gorillivita sp. (SeqCode); assembly: GCA_963628375.1. Classification (GTDB taxonomy): domain Bacteria; phylum Actinomycetota; class Coriobacteriia; order Coriobacteriales; family Eggerthellaceae; genus Gorillivita. The sequence continues at coordinate 3,392 of CAVGFB010000015.1, read as the reverse complement.
TAGTATTTGGTATTGCAAGCTTGTTTGGACTTGCACTTTCAATTGTTATAACGTTTATGGTGTTTGGTCGTGCAATTCAACTATATTTATATTCTATGTTCTCCCCAATTCCTTTTTCTTTTTTAGGATTTGAGCAGACACGACAATGAGGAGTTGGATTTTTTAAGAATTTTTTATGTGTTGCTCTGTCTGGTACAATAATTATAGTAATTTGTTTTTTAGCTCCTTATATGATTAGTGCTGTTATGGGAGGACAAGACGTATCTCAGTCTTTAGTTACGATAGTGCAGTTAAAGGCTGGTGGACAATGAGGATATATGGACTTTATGATGAATATAGGTTGTAAAGTCATTGCTTGCTATATAATATTTATTGTGGGAGTAATGAAATCAGGCTCTTATGCTAGAGATATATTAGGTGGATAATAAAGATGTCAAAATATTACCATATTTGGTAAGGGTTTGACAACGGATAAAATTTTCAGTTGTCGAGTAATTCTCGGTAACTGATTTTTTTTATAAAAAAGATAAGCGAAGAAGCGAAAGTGCGAAGCGAATACGAGCGAATAAATACTATGAAAATTGCTAATTTCTGCTTAGGACGGCATATTTGCCGTTTTAAGGCAGTTTTAGGGTTTTGGTGAGTATTTAGTCATGACTGCGAATAAACGAGTGAGGACGAGCGAATTAGAGCGTTAAGTTTTTTGAAGTGATAAATATTATATAGCAAGCAGTAATAAAACAGATAAAACGAGTATGTATGGCGAGTGCATACTCGTTTTTGTAGGTTTGGTCAAAAATAAGGATTTGATGAGTTATTTTTGACTGATTTTGTAAGTTTATAATTTGTATTTAAGTATAAAAATGTAATAAAAAATTGTGAATTGTATATATATGTAAAATATTATATAAATATGATAAAAAATATAAAAAATTTAATAAATTTTAAAAAAAAGTACTTGACAATTTTATTTTATTTGTTATAATATAGGAAAGCAATATTGAGAATAGATAGGGACAAGAAATAAAAAACAATAAAAGGAGGATAATTATGAAAGAGAAAATAAAAAATATTGCTAGATGGATTACTACTCACAAATGACAAGTTGGAGTGGGAATAAGTGTGTTAGTTCTAACTATTGGGTGTGGGGCGGTAGGATACGCTATACACAATAAGGGTAAGGTAGATAACACAGCAAAGATGATTGAACTTGCTGAGGGTGATGGGATATTAACGGCTGAGGAAATTCAAAACTTAGAGAATAATGATGGAGTAGTGTTAGGAGAGGAGGTTGTGGATACAAAAACTGGGGAGACTGTGGTACTCACACAAGATGAAAATGGTAATATCCAAAAAACAGTTGTTAAAGACTCACAGGGTAATTCAACAGGAGCGGTAGTTCCGAAGAATTATAATACAAGTGGTAAGATATCTAATTTTACTCCTGCAAGTAGTGATAATGCAAATAGTGGTGAGGACAAAAAAGAGGAGAGTGCACACACACATACATGAACTGCACATTATGCTACAAGAGAAGTTACACGTCAAGTTCAACACGAAGCAGTTACAAAAAAAGAGAAGTATATGATACATGATGAATATTACAAATGTTTAGTTAAAGGTTGTGGACAGGAAGCTACAGAGGAGCATATGAATGAGACAGGGCATGGTAGAGCCATGTTGGTTGAAGCTGAGTATGGGTATAGAGATGTGGTTGTTAGTCCTGCGTGGACTGAGAATGTGGTTACACAAGAAAATTATATAGATTATTATTATTGTAGCGGTTGTGGGGAGCGACAGTAGATAGAAAAGTTACTTAACTTATTTGCTTGTATCTAAGGAACTCACGTGAATCAAGCGTGGGTTCTTTCTAAAAGCAAAACTACAATAAAGAATTTATTACTAAATAAATATTTAACTATAATATTATTATGGATATAAAAAAGATAATTAATCGTAAAAATAAAATTGATGGTAATGTCTAAACAAATAAACAACAATAACCTTCAACCATGTCTTAAATGGGTTGGTGGAAAAAGGCAACTATTGAAACAATTATTGCCATTAATTCCATCGTTTGACACTTATTGTGAACCTTTTTTAGGAGGTGGAGCAATGCTATTTGCTCTACATCCACAAAAGGCGATAGTCGGAGACAACAACACTGAATTAATTAATGTCTATTCTATAATTAAGAATGATTCAACTAATCTAATTGAGAGCTTAAAGCAACATAAAAATGAAGCTGATTATTTTTATAATATTCGTAAGCTAGATAGAGACCTTGTAAATTACACAAAATTGACAAAATTACAACTTGCTTCTCGCTTTATTTATCTAAACAAGACCTGTTATAACGGCTTATATAGAGTAAATAATGCTGGACAGCTAAATGCACCATTTGGAAGATATAAAAACCCTAACATTGTTAACGATAGTGTTATAAAAGCTTTGAACACTTATTTTAATGAGAATGACATTCTGTTTAACGCTGGAACATATAAGGATACAGTTAGTAAAATAGACACAAGTAATTGTAATAAAATTTTTATTTATCTTGATCCGCCATACGATCCAGTGTCTGAAACTGCAAGTTTTACAGGTTATACTGCAAATGGCTTTAGTAGAGAAGATCAAGAAGAATTAAAACAAACTTGCGATAATTTGAATAGAGCTGGTATTAAATTTATGCTTAGTAATTCTGATACTGAATTTATCAACGAGCTTTATAAAGATTACAATATTTTAAAATTACAAGCTAAACGTTCAATTAATTCGAACGGCAACAAAAGAGGTAATGTAGGTGAAGTAGTGGTGCGAAATTATGAGTAGTAGTTTATCACAAGGTGCTAAGGCAAACAAAACTGGTTCAATTTGCGAGGGAATTTTAATACCTTTGTTTGTGAAAAATGGTTATACTGTTATTAAATTTTGTGAATTTGAAAAAAATAGAAACTATAAACGCAAACCAAACAAATATAAAGATGTTAAAAAATTAGTACTTAAAAATGCACCTTATAAATCAATATATAACCATAAAGGTTTTACAGAATTTTTAATAATTAATAAAGAAAAAGATAGGACTATAAGACTCGAAGTTAAATACCAACAATCAAGCGGTTCGGTCGATGAAAAATATCCTTATGTGTGACTAAATTGTGTTTACTCATTTCAAGAAAATGAGATTATCATATTAATTGTTGGGACTGGAGCTAAAGAAGGAGCTGTTAGATGGCTAAAAGCTCAAGCAGAAGAAAAATGGCTGTTAGATAAAAACAAAACCGTAAGCATTATGAATATAGACGAATTTATAGAGTTTTTTAATAAAAATCTTAATTAATATATTGATGTAGTTAGTTAAGAAAATTATATAGATTATTATTATTGTAGCG
>CAVGFB010000014.1:0-3568 GCA_963628375.1 Gorillivita sp. (SeqCode) | reverse complement strand
ATACAAATATAGGGCCTGTTTTCTTTCAAAAAAACTTAATATTAATACCTATATGTTTTTTATAGTATCAATTCATAAATATACAATTACCTAATGTAATACTTAAAAAATAAGCTAACGTAGGAGCTCAATATCCCAAATTTTTTGAAAATAATATTGTAATTAAAACATTTATAACAGCCATGAATAAATAAACACAACTCCTTGCTTTATGTTTATTTTTTGCATATTGAATTTCAATGCCTACATTTTGCGATAGAGGAATAATTAAAGGTAACATCATAATACATAACATAAAATAAGCATCATCAAAGCTATCTCCCGCTCACTTAAGTATAAAAAATCTGCCTATAACAACAAATGCACCATATATTCAACATAATAAAAACATTTGATATCGTCCAACTCGTGTTATTAATTTGGACAATTGATCATTGTTGTTAGTAGTTGCAACAATAGTGTTTACTTGTGGTACAAAAACATTTGATATTGTTGTTGAAAACAAAATAAAACATGTTCTAATTTGAATTGCAATAGCAAAAACAGCAACAACACTTGAGCTTGTTAGGGACCCCAAAATAACATTTGGAATATTGTTATTTATTAAATCACATATTTGATTTGCAAAAATCCAAACACTAAAAACAAAAATTGATTTGAATAACGTCAATTGAAGATTTCTGAATCCGAATTGCATTTTTATTTTTTTAATAGCAAAATTAATATTTAAAACCAGTAATAAAATTGTAATAAATAGTTGAGATAACCCTACTCCTACAGCTCCAAAACCACACAAAAGTAATAAATAAGATAAAAATGGAGTAGCTAATGTTGTAAATAATTGTCGTGATTGTTGAAACTTAAATTTTTCATGAACTAATATATATGAGTCAAATACAGAAGAAAATATAGTAATAGTTATGCTAATTACCATAATCAATATTAACTTTTGAGAAAGTTCAATTTCCTCTTTACTAAAACTATTACAAAAAATAGCATTAGAAGTTAACGCGAATATAAAGCCAAATATAAGTACAATTACACTAATTCCTAAATACAACAACAGATAAAGTCCATTTAAATTTTTAATTCCTTCTGTATCGTTGTTTTTGGCCTTAATAGAATAAAAACGAACATAAGCTTTTGTAAAGCCAACACTAAATATTGTTAAAGTAAGAGTAAAAGAATTAATTGTTTGAAATACACCAAAATCTCCTTGTCCTACAAAATATAGCAACATTGGAGTGTATACAAGTTGAACTAAATTTTTAACAATAATATTGCAATAACCCAGTAAAATACCATATTTTTTTTGTGTTAACATTTATCAAAAATATAGTAAATTTAAAAATCAAGTGAACTTTTTAAAAAAGATAAAAATTTATCCTGTTCCTTTTTTATGATTTCATCAGTATTAGTATAGACGCTAGATTTATTAATATCAAAGCTATCATTATTGTAAATTTTATCTACTAAATTATATTTTTTAGTCAGTTCATCAAGTCGAGAAAAGATATTATGCTCTCCAATTCGTCGTAAAATAGTTAAAGGTTTTTTAAAAATCATACTAAAAACTGAAGCATGGTAAGAATCAGTTATAACATGTTTAGCATTTGAAATTAAATCAATAAATTCACTAGGACCTGCTTCAAGTTCATAATCTTTTTGTTTATCAGATAAATATACAACTTTAAACCTATTATTTATATTTATTTTACTAAGTACATTTTTAAAATCATCACCAAATTTCCCTAAAACATAAACAAATATGTAAGGAGTTTTTGGAGTTTCGCATGAACTAGAAACTTCAATTCATTCTTTTTTTGATAACATTATTGTAGGATCACATATAACTTCAGCATTAATATTGCATTTATTTTTAAGAATTTTTGCTGCTTGTGTTTCTCTTACAGAAACTCCCCTATAATTAGCTAAAGATTTACCAAGTCGTTTTGCAAATTTATTATCTATATCATTAACTCCAATACTAGCGGATACAGATATTGCTTGGTTTTTGTGAACAAATTCTAAAAAATACCAATCTAGATTTTGATCATATATGATAGCCGTTGGATTTCAAACCTGATCACTGCCTACGCTAAAGTAGTCGTATCTATCATTTAGATTTTTGTCTATATTATCAAGTTTTACAATATCTATAAGATTATTAAACCTATTAAATGCATCAATTCTTTTTTTGCTCATAAGATCTTCAATATTAATATGCTCACAGTGCAAGATTTTTCTAATTAAGTTTTTTGTTTGTCTGAAAATGTTAGGTCTTTCAGATATCTGTAATGTTTGAGAAGTAAATCCTAGGTCTTTATAGATTTTTGATAGAGCATAATTTTGCAGCCTATTACCATAATTAAAGTTTCCAACAAAGGTTATTAGACCTATAGATGTTTTGTTGTTTATGCTCTTATTAATATTATCCATGTTGTTATTAATAAATACCTAAGATCTTTGAAGTATATGGATAGATAAGATATCCTGTATTCAGTACGCATACAACAAAAAAATATATACTTAAAACAATTAAATTAGATAATGATAACAAAATTTTTAACTTTTTAGGTTTTGTGTTCAATAGCGAACTAGCATATATAGTCATAAATGGTAAAAAATAAAATGCAAATCTATCTAATGTATTAGCAATCATATCTAATTGAAAAAGAGAAAAAGCAAAAATACAAATAACACAAAACACTTGTTGATGTGTAAATAATCAATAAATTTTTTTATCTTTATTCTTAACAGAGTATACAATAAGAGAAAATATTAGAAATAGCACCATAAATAAACATGACTTATTGATTGACTGTTTGCCAGTATTTAAAAAGAAAGAGTAAGATTCTTTTAAGCCAGAAAGTAAATTGATAAAAAATTTGGCACCTATAAATAAAACAATGAAATATATAAATAACAATATTAAAGGGGAATATTTTCGCAAATTTCCTAAAAAATTAAGTTTTGTTGAATTAAGATTTTTTAATAATCAAAAAATAGGTACAATTAAAAGATAAAACACAGCTGTCATATGAATCAACATAGAAATTAAAATCACTATAAAAATAACAAGCTTATATTTGTTTTTTTCTAGTAAACCAATACATGGAAAACATCATGCAACAGCAATCATTTGTTTCATTGTGCTTAAAGAAATTGGAAACAATAAAAGCATATAAACAGCCATAGCGATTCATGTATTTTTTGGATATTTGACATATACAAAAAAGAAAATTGGAGCAATAACTAAAAGCTGAATAAAACCCAAATAAATAGAAAAAGAATTTAAACGACATACAATTCATGTTAGTAAATTTATACCAAAAGCATGATAAACAGATTCAAATGACATAAAAGATACAAAGTCTAGCGTTGTAGCTTTTTTAAATAAATTTGTTGCATAAACTTGAACATCATTACCAACAGAAGCATCCCTAACACCAGCAAAAAAAATTGGAAAAGAAATTGCCAATAAGGCAAAAAACAAAGATACATATTTATTTGATTTATCAGAAAAGTATGCACATAATACAGGTAAAAAAATTATAATAATATAAAT
>CAVGFB010000013.1:0-5465 GCA_963628375.1 Gorillivita sp. (SeqCode) | reverse complement strand
GCTTAAAATATATGTTTTGTTTATAAATTAGATATTCTCACGAAATCTATATATAAACTGTTATTATTAATTAAATTTATTTAAAACATTATGAGTAATCAAAACAAACTTTGCAAAGAAATAATTAATACATTAAAATCACAACGTGAATCAAAAATCAAAGATGGTTTTTATTGAGAAAACCAAATAGCATTTGTTTATAACTCAGAAAAAATGGAAGGCAATCCTCTCTCTGAAGAACAAACAAGAACAATCTTTGAAACTAAAACATTACGCTTAAGCTCACAAGAAGCAATTAAACTTGACTACATTCAAGAAACAGCTAATCATTTTCGTTTATTTGATTATATGCTAAATACTCTTGATAAAGATTTGACAGAAAATTTAATATGTTCTTTTCATGAGACTTTAAAAAAGGGAACAACAGAAGATTTAGATAATTCACAAATAAAAATCGGTTCATATAAATTAATTCCTAACGCAGTTGGAGGAATGGCAACAACAAGCCCGGAAAATGTTCAAGCTGAAATTCAGAAATTATTAAATAATTACAACAATAGAACTAAAACAACATATAGGGAGATAACAGGATTTCATGCAATATTTGAAGGTATACATCCCTTTCAAGATGGCAATGGTAGAGTTGGCAGGATAATTATGTTTAGAGAATGTTTAAAAAACAATCTTGTTCCTTTTATCGTGTTAGACAAAAATAAAATGGATTATTATGAAGCAATAAAAACTTTTAATAAAAAAAATAACATTAACCCTTTTATTTCTTATGCAAAAAAAATGTCAGATTTATACTTAAAAGAATTTAACAATACAATGCCAAAAAATTTAATGCGTTTGCTACCAAAAAATAATGTTATTGATAACGAACAAATTACTGAGAATAATTTCTTCTTGTAAAAACTTTTTACTTTTGAGTAAACAACAAAAGCGTTATTTTCATTGTAAATTAAGAAATGCTATCCTCTTACTTTGAGAATTTAAAATATATGTTTTTGTTTATAAATTAGATATTATAATTACAAAAATTATAAACACAGGAGAGATTACATGACAAAGGGCTATAAAGACACAATGAACCTGCCAAAAACCGACTTTCCTATGAGGGGTAATTTGGCACAAAATGAACCAAAAAGACTAGATTTTTGAGAAGAAAATGATTTATACAACAAGATTTTAGAGAAAAACAAAGAAGGCGAACCTTTTGTTTTGCATGATGGTCCTCCTTATGCAAATGGCCCTATACATTTAGGTCATGCTTTTAACAAAATTTTGAAAGATTTTGTAATTAAAAGTCACTCACAAATGGGTTTTTATACTCCTTTTGTTCCAGGTTGAGACTGTCATGGTCAACCAATTGAACATATGGTCGAGCAAAAGCTCGGTCCTGAAAAGATGTCTAAAATTGATAAGCCCACTATAAGAAGATTATGCAGAGAGTGAGCTGAAAAGTTTGTAAATACTCAAAGAGATGGTTTTAAGCGTTTAGGCGTTAATGCTGACTGGGAGCATCCATATCTTACCTTTACTCCTACTTATGAAAGCGGTAATGTTGAGGTATTTAAGCAAATGTATTTAGATGGCGCAATTTATCAGGGTAGCAAGCCTATTCATTGATGTAAACATTGTCATACTGCTTTGGCAGAAGCTGAAATTGAATACGCAGATGAGCCTTCAGCCTCTATTTTTGTTAGATTCTTAATGGATGGAAAGCCTGATGTTTTTAAATCTGCACTCAATAAGTACGCTAGTGATGAGGATCTTTATATCTTAATTTGAACTACTACTCCATGAACTTTACCAGCAAACACTGCTGTGTCCCTAGCTCCCAATGCACAATATTGTGTTATTAGAGCACAAGAACACGCCCAAATAATGGCTTTTGACATGATTTGTGATGTAGCTAATAATTGTGAATGAGACAATGTAGAAGTGCTAACTGAAACTGGTTTTGTAAACTTTGACCTTGAAACAAAAGCTTTAGATGGCAGTCCTATACTTGTTTTAGGTAAAGAATTAGAAGGTCAAAAATACACATGTCCTATAAGACAAGATTTAAAGGGTATGGTAATTTGAGGCGACCATGTAACACTAGACTCGGGAACTGGTTGTGTTCACACAGCTCCAGGGCACGGTGTTGATGACTACATTGTAGGACAAAAGTTTGGTGTAGCGTCCCTGATGCCTGTTGATGATAATGGAGTTTTAACTGATGAGGCTGGTAGGTTTGCTGGATTGGACGTTGATGAGGCTAACCCTAAAATTATAGAATGACTAAAAGAACAAGGAGTTTTGTCAGCAAAACAAGACATTGTTCACTCTTATCCTCATTGCTGGCGCTGTCATGAACCTGTAATTTTCAGAGCTACAAAACAATGATTTGTTAGCATGGATAAAACTGATCTTAGAAAGTTAGGAATTAATGCTGTATATAACGATGTTGAGTTTATTCCAAATTGAGCAAAAAATAGAATTGGCTCTATGATACAAGATAGACCAGATTGATGCATTAGCAGACAGCGTAACTGGGGTGTTCCTATTCCTGTGTTTAAATGTAAAAAGTGCGGAACTATTAAAGCAGATGAAAAAAGTTTTGATAGCGTTATTAAGCTATTTAACGAGCATGGTGCAGATGCTTGATACACTAAAGAACCTAGTGAATATTTACCTAGTGATATAACTTGTGATAATTGTGGAGAATGCGACTTTGAAGCAGAAAGCGATATTTTAGATGTATGGTGAGAGAGTGGAGTTTCGCATACTAGTGTACTTAAACATAGAGAATCAGAAGGTCTACACTTTCCTGCAGAAATGTACCTAGAGGGGTCTGACCAGCATAGAGGGTGGTTTCAATCTTCGTTATTAACTTCTCTTGGAGCTTATGGCATGCCACCGTACAAGCAAGTTATGCATTGTGGGTTTATTGTTGATGGCGATGGCAGAAAGATGAGTAAATCCCGTGGTAACGTTATTGATCCTGCTGATGTATGCAACAAATACGGTGCAGATGTTTTGCGTCTTTGGGTATCAAGTGTAGATTATTCTGTTGATGTAAGCATAAATGATGAAATCTTGCAAAGAATTACAGAAGCATATAGGCGCATTCGTAATACTTTTAGATACTTGCTTGCTAACTTAGGGGATTTTGATCCAAAGCCAGATATAGTAGATGATTTTGACAACTTAAAGCCTGTGGATAGGTGAATGCTTGCACTAACTGTTAAATTGTGTCAAGAAGTCAAACAGAATTTCAAAAACTATAATTTTCATGCAATTTACAAAAAAGTTTATAACTTTATAAATAATGAATTATCTTCTGTTTATATGAATGTTACAAAGGATAGATTATATTCTGACTTAGCTAAGTCAAATAACAGAAAATGTGTTCAAACGGTACTTTGAAATATTTTAGAAATATTAACAAGAATTCTAAGCCCAATACTTTCTTTTACATGTGATGAGGTTTGAGAACACTATCCAGAAAGCGTGCGTAATAGCCAAAACAGGCCAGTTAGTGTTCAATTAGCTGGGTGACCTGACACGTCTTCTGTTACGCCAACTGTCACAGAGGAGAAACTAGACAAAGCAATTAGTGATTTTGATGTCGCTCTTAAAATTAGGGACGAAGCTACAAAAGCTCTTGAACTTGCAGTTGTTGAGGGGGATATTAAAAAGTCTCAAGAAGCCAGAGTAATCATTCAATTAAGTAATGACTTAAAAGATGCTTTAAATTTAATTTCAAAGGACGACTTAAAAGAATTACTCATTGTATCTGATGTTGAAGTAAATTTTTGTGATGGAGAGTCAGTTGTCAAAGCTGATATAGATAAGGCTTTTGGGGAAAAATGCCCAAGGTGTTGAAATTATGAGCAACTACTTGATGATGGATTGTGTGCTAGATGTCATGATGTAGTAAATAATCTCTAGTTAAATAATTTTTAAAATACGTATTAATTTGTAAGTTGTCTAGAGCTTTTAACTTTAACATAAAACATGCAGTAAAAAAATTTATGTTCTTTATTATTGCAGGTATTGTGTGAATAACTATAGATAGATTATTTAAGATATGAATTTTAAATAATTGTGCAGTTGGAACAAAAATTTCTGATACTTTTTTGGGAATATTTCATTTGACATTTATAAAAAATACTGGTGCTGCCTTTGGAATATTCGCTAACAACCCAAATCTTATAAATATACTATCTTGTGTGATGCTATTTATAATTTTATTTTTCTTTTTGGTTCAACTATATAGAGAGTCGTCACATTGTATTTCATTAAAGTTAAATACATTGCAAATATTCTCTGTTGCAATAATGTGTAGTGGTGCTTTAAGTAATATTATTGACAGATTTAAATTTGGATTTGTAGTTGACTATATTGAACTTGACTTTATAAAATGACCTGTATTTAATATTGCAGACGTTGGTGTTACACTTGGAGTTTTTTTATTTGCCGTGTCTTTGCTTGTTTTTCTCATTAAGGCTGATAAGTAGTACTTTATGGAGACAATTAAAGTAAATACAAACAACATTCGTCTCGATTTGTTCCTGGTTGAAGAAAACATATATCCTAGTAGGAGCGTTTCTGTAAAAAATATTGAAAGAAACAATGTTAAGGTAAACGGTGAGTTTGTTAAAAAAAATTATAAATTACAGCAAAACGATGTGATTGAATACTGTCCTTATATTAAAGATGACAAAATAGTTGGCAATGATATACCTCTAGATATAGTCTATGAGGATGATGACTTAATTGTAATCAATAAACAAGCTGGTCTTGTATGTCATCCATGTACTGGGCATATGAAGGACACATTAGTTAATGCATTAATAAATTATTGTGGAGTCGAGAATTTAAGTAAGGTACAAGGCAGTGAGCGACCTGGTATTGTTCATAGACTAGACGCAGACACATCAGGGCTTATGCTGGTTGCTAAAAATGACGATACTGCCATAAATCTTATGGAGCAAATAAAAAAAAGAGAAGTAGACAGGCATTATTTAGCTCTAATACATGGAAGCATAAAACAAAACACAGGCAAAATTGATACTCCAATACTGAGAGTTATAGATTCTCACAACAGACCTCGTATGGCTGTTAAAGATAGGTATAAAGCAAAACAGGCAATAACTACTTTTAAAACTTTAACACGCTATATTGACTTTAGGAGTGTTAATTCAAATTATAGTTATAGCTTTTCTTTACTTGATTGTAAGCTTTATACTGGTAGAACACACCAAATTAGATGTCATATGGAATTTATAGGAAGCCCAGTTGTAGGGGACTTACTCTATACCCACAATACACAAAAAAACTTTGATGCAAAAAGAGACCTAAATTTAACTAGACAGTTTTTGCATTCCTATAAGATTAAGTTTACTCATCCAAAAACAAATAAGGAAATGGCTTTTGAAATTGACTTACCTGAAGATTTATCTAAGGTATTAAAT
>CAVGFB010000012.1:0-2898 GCA_963628375.1 Gorillivita sp. (SeqCode) | reverse complement strand
ATTATAAGCTATACGCATATTTTTTATATATTCATTAACATCAGCTTCATATAAGGTATCCTCATCAAGCTTAGCTGCAACACCGTCTTGCGAATAGTTCTTTTTTTGACAGCTACAAAAAACAATTAGAGTTAAACCTAAACACACACAAAGAAAAAACCCCAACATTGTCCTTGTGAAATATTTTTTATTTCCCATAGTATCCCCTTCCATTGAAACTAATTTCGTAAAATTTTAAATCATACTAAATTTTTAATCATACCAATATTTTATATAGTCACCATGATTTTCAAATCACCCTTTTTGGCCAGGATTATCGTTGTGCAATTTAGTAGCAATTCAACTATCATGTGGCATTGAATTGCCTTTTTTACATCTAATGACTTTATGGCGTTTGTAGTCTGTTCATATTCCAAATTCTGAATTGTTATCAATTGGTCCAGTAAGCATAATATATGAACAACCTACTCTTGAACTACCAGCATCTTTTATTCTTATATTTTCTTCATGATTTGATACATAATTTTTTCGAGCATAAAGGTAACTATTTTCTTCTACACAAATATATGTATGAAAGTCTCCCCCGCAATTTAGATTTATTGCACCACCATGTATAGCTGCTTTGTTGTCACTGAATGTAAGTTTACCAGCAAAGAATGGTAATCTATCTTCACATACATCTATCGCACCACCTTCACCTGAAGATGATGAATTGCCTCTAAATAGAGTTTCATTATTTTTAATATTTGTGTCTCTTCATTTTATTTGTCCTCATGTTAAATCGATGCCAAAATGATTAGCTCTTGCATCATAGTCCTGCTTACCAACATCTGTTGTGTCAAAAGAAAGCCCACACATTGGGAAATTCCTTTGAACTCTCTGTGGTTCGTCTATTCTAATTGCTCCACCACTTTGCTTTGATTTGTTGTTTAAAAATCTACAATCAGCCATTGCAACGTATATATTATTCATACGCATTGCTCCACCATATCCATTGCAAGCTTCATTACCATCAAAAGTACAACCAACAATGTTTGTTTGTGTTAAATAGCCTTGTGTATCATATTTGTTTCTAGATCAGTTACCGTCAGCATTTCAAAGTCTGATTGCTCCAGCGTCATTAAGAGCTGTGTTAGAATTGAAAGTACAATATTTTATATTAAAATTAGCAACAAAATCCTGAGCTAAAATTGCTCCTCCATCATTTTTTTGTGAAGAAGTATTGGCTTTATTAGAGACAAATTTAGTATTTTGAATTGTTGTTTTATTAGTATACTGATCGACTGTATCTTCATCAATGGGGGAGCCAACATACACAGGACTGGCATACTCATATCCAGTAAAATAACAATTGTCAATATTAAGACCATATTGTGTTCTGCAATTAACTCCGTTAGTCTTTGTAAGTTTACCGTCGAATTCAATATTTTTAATGTTTAGAGTTTTTTCAATAGATCTATTATTGTTAAATATAGAAACACTATTAATTTTTCCAAATGTGCACGACTTGGATGTTTCCTTCTTTTGTGTAGACTGGCTATCATCATCGTCAGCATTTATTACCTCAGAAACAAGATCAACATTTCTTCTATCAATCTGAAGAGTAGGAGTAGTTAGATTATCTACCTTAGCTAATCTATGACCAGCTAAATTAATCGTTAAAGTACCAGAACCTGGTAGAGCGACTAAGAAATGATTGGAGCCAGATTTTGACGTATACTGCTGACCATTAGGCAGATACCCAAAAGCTTTATCATTGAAAGAGTATTTTTTAGTAGCAAAAAAATCACCTTTTGTATTCTCTATGCTGTCACTTGTAAAATCTATATCCTTAGTTGTAACAATCTCAACATCATTATTTAAAAATTCTGGTTCAGAATTAACAGCAAGTCATGCATCACCAAAAGATGCATATGATCTCATTTTATCTCCTACTATAATTTTAGTGTTATAAACCTTATCAAGTCCATCATTTGTGATATCTAAAATTTTATTTGTTGCCTTAACATAGTCAGTATTCAAATTATTAATTGCAATTTCCAAATTTTTTAATTTTGTAGTATATCTATCAGCATAATTTTCAGCTTCTTTTTCGCCTCTCATAAGTCTTACTTCTTCCTTCATTTCATATGCACGTATTATTTGATTATATACCATCTCCAAATATACCATACTACTTGCTAGGTTATTTCTAACGCTATCTTCAAAATCAACATAATCTTGTCATATTACATTAGATAGACCTGCGTTCTCATTCTTAGTTATTGCATTATTTAAATAAGCTTGAAATGGATTTTCGTCACCATTTTTATTTGTGATATAAGCACAAATCTTTGTAAAAGAATCATACAATGGATTTACAGAAGGAGAATCTATGGCTCTCTTTCCAAAAGCCTGTTGACCATAATTTATAAGCCTATCAGCTCATTCTTCTTTTTTTTCTAAGAATTCCTTAGTGTCATCATTTGAGTTATATTTAAAATTTTTAAATTCAACCTCTTCTTTTCAATCACTATTTATCAAAAAATGATTTACTAAATTCATTGAAGAAGTTTCAACATCTTCAAGTTGAGACCTAAATCCTCCTTGAGACAAAAGATATTCTACATTACTCATTTTATTTGTAGAATTGTTAAAATAAGCTTCTTGTGTTTGTTTCATTGTTTCTAATTTATTCGTAATATCTGCAAGAGTAGTCTCACTCTCTACATATTCTTTTTGAACTTGAACATCTTTAGATTTAAAGATTGAAAATACACTTTTGCCAAAGTTATACAGTAATTCAGGTACGTATGCAATTCCTCACGGCATTGTCAAAGACATAGCTGTCTCGCCAACCAAATCAATAATTGACACCCCTAATTGACCCTCTTTTGTGTCTGTATTAATATTATCTTT
>CAVGFB010000011.1:0-6178 GCA_963628375.1 Gorillivita sp. (SeqCode) | reverse complement strand
GAGAGAGAGAGAGAGAGAGAGTGCTATAATATTCTGTCAAATGTTACTTTGGGAGAATTCAACTATGAAAATCAATCTTAAGAATTTGTTAAAGAACAGTATATTTAAAACTTTAATTGCCTTCGTTTTTGTATTAATGTGTTCGAGTATTATGTTACCTGTGAACGCATTTGCTTCAAGTGAAAGCATTACAGGCAAACTTACTCTTGAACTTGCATCTAGTGGGGGTGGAGGTGATATTGTTCCAAGTGGTGGAGGTAGTGAAAGTACTTTAATTGACGCAAGTATAACATCTTCTACTGGTGCGTTTGATTTTTTGCCTATAATATTTGCTATTTTTGCTTTGGGACTTTTTGTAGTACTTTTGTATTCCTTATTTACAGGAAGATTTAAAAACAAAACTTTAAGCATTTTTGCACTTTGTTTAGTTGTGTCTATTGGAGTTTGTGGTACAAAAACACTTATTGCAAATGCAGATAATGTGGGAGTGTCAGACAATCAAGGTATTTCATCTTCTGCTTACTTAAAGTTCGACGAGGCAGGTAAAGTACTAGAAAATAAGCTTGATATTACAAACAATACAGATAGCACAATTAATATTGAAAATATTACCTGTGATAGTGAGTATGCTTCTATCTTTCCTGATTTAGCAGGTATAAAAATAACGGGTAATTCTTCATATGAAGGAAAGCTTAATTGTGATGTTGCACCAGCAGCTTTAATTGAGAAAGCTCGAGAATCACAAGGAAAAGCAGAAATTGAAGGATTTTTTAGTGTCAATTTCAATAAAGAACAACCTGCTCCAACATGCGAGGCCTATGCATATAAAGATACAAGTAAAGATGAAGAAACTACTTTAGTTTTAACTTATGATAATGACAAAGCAACACATGATACAGTATATAAAATAGCTACAAACGCAAAAGAAGCTACTGATTGAGAATGGAATGATGATCGAAAATCATTTACCAAAGTTAAGATAAATGAAAATTTTAAAAATTATACAGGACTTACAAGCACAGCTTATATGTTTGCATCTTTTGAAAACATAACCGAACACGAAGGTTTTAAAAATATAAACACGTCAAATGTTACAAATATGACTGGTATGTTTTGTTATTATGGACAAAACTCCACTTCATTAAATACAGTCCCTGATGTATCAAGCTGAGATACAACAAATGTTACAAATATGTCTGGAATGTTTTATTATTACGGAAGAAACTCCACTTCCCTAAATGTAGTCCCTGATGTATCAAGCTGAGATACAACAAATGTTACAAATATGAATGGTATATTTTGTGCTTATGGCTTCTCCGCTGTTTTACTAAATGTAGTCCCTGATATATCAAACTGAGATACTTCAAAAGTTACAAATATGTCTACTATGTTTTCTTCTTATGGGTATAACTCCACTACACTCAATACAGTCCCTGATGTATCAAGCTGAAACACAACAAATGTTACAGATATGTCTGAAATGTTTTCTGCTTACGGATATCAATCCACTTCATTAAATGTAGTCCCTGATGTATCAAGCTGAGATACTTCAAAAGTTACAAATATGTCTGAAATGTTTTATCTCTATAACAGTAAAGAATCTACTGTATTTTCTAATCTTAATCTTTCTAATTTTAATACTAATAAGGTCACAGCTTATTCGAGTATGTTAGACGGTTTGAAACTTGAGTCAATTACACTGGGAGCTAGTTTTAACATGGATTTATCTTCAACAGGAGCAGATTTGTGTAATAGTAGCAATACAAAAGATGCCACATGATATGATGACAATGGTACCTCATATGAAAAATGCAGTATGGGAGAGAAAACCAGAACAACAGCTGTAACTTATCGTGACACAAAGCCGCTTCATCCTGAAGCTTATGGATATAAAGACACAACATCAGAAGCTGGGCAGACTATTCTTGTACTTGCATACGACAGTATAAGAAGTTCACATGAAAATACTTATGATATAAAAACAGACGCTACTCAATCTAGTGATTGGAGCTGGGATAAAGACAGAGAGTCATTTACAAAAGTTACAATAAATGAGAATTTTAAAAATTATAGCGAGCTTACAAGCACATCTTGTATGTTTAGTGATTTTAAAAACGTAAGTGCCCATGTTGGTTATGAAAATATAAATACAGCAAACGTTACAAACATGTCTTCTATGTTTTCAAATTATGGAGATAACTCCACTTCACTAAATGCAGCTCCTGATGTGTCAACGTGAGATACAAAAAATGTTACAAATATGTCAATGATGTTTTCTGATTATGGTTGTAATTCGAGTAATGCATTCGAACTAGACTTGTCAAGCTTTAATACGACTAATGCAGGCGATAAGGATCATATGTTAACCATGATGAAATTAAAATCTATCAAAATTTCACCAAATTTTACGCTTAAATTTAACGATTGTCAGTTAACCAATTCGTCTGGACAAGAGGGTGCTACATGGTATGATGAAAACATTAATACATACACTCCTTCTACTTTACCTGTAGGTAGTGAAGTTTCTGATGTTGTAATTTATTACGATCACGACCCACGTGAAGCTTATGGATATAAAGACACAACATCAGAAGCTGGGCAGACTACTCTTGTCATTACCTACGACACAAAGAAATCTACACACGATACTACTTATAGCATACCTACAGCTGCTACTCAAGCTAGCGATTGAGGATGGAATAATGATAGAGCATCATTTACAAAAGTTACAATAAATGACAACTTTCAAAATTATACAGAGCTTACAAGTACATGTCATATGTTTGAAGATTTTCAAAACGTTACAAGTCAAGAAGGATTCGAGTACATAAATACATCTAATGTTACAAATATGTCTTATATGTTTAATTGCTATGGATATCTTGCAGAAGATTTTAACACTATCCCTGATGTGTCAAACTGAGATACATCTAAAGTTACAAATATGGCTGGAATGTTTAGCGGGTATGGTTGAAGCTCAACTAATTTAAAATTAGTTCCAAATATGACTAGCTGAACTACTTCAAGCCTTATAGATATTACAGGTATGATTGCGGGGTATGGCTCAAAAATGAGTTTTGAATGCCTAGATCTATCTAGCTTTGACACAACAAATATTAAACAATATGCTCTTGCGTTAAACAGCATGAAGTTAAAATCTATTAAAATTTCACCAAAATTTAAACTAAGCCTTTCAACTGTTAATCTTACTAATTCTAGTGGATCTGTTAAACCAACTACAACGTGGTATGATGAAAGTTGTAACTCATACGCTGCTTCTGCTTTACCTGTAGGCGGTGAGCTTTCAAGTGTTGTTACTTATTACGATCACGACCCACGTGAAGCTTATGGTTACAAAGATACAACATCAGAGGATAACGCAGCTACTCTTGTCATTACCTACGATACGAAGAAATCTACACACGATACTACTTATAGCATACCTACAGCTGCTACTCAAGCTAGCGATTGAGGATGGAGTTCTGAAAGAACATCATTTACAAAAGTTACAATAGATGAGAACTTTAAAAATTATCTAGGTCTTACAAGTACAGCCTATATGTTTTCAGATTTTGAAAACATAGCCGAACATGAAGGTTTTAAAAATATAAACACAACAAATGTTATAAATATGGAGAGTATGTTTCTGGATTATGGACGTGACTCCACTTTACTAAATGCAGTACCTGATGTATCAGGCTGAACTACAACAAATGTTACAAATATGTCAATGATGTTTTGAAATTATGGATATAACTCCACTTCCCTAAATACAGTCCCTGATGTGTCAAGCTGAACTACAACAAATGTTACAAATATGTCTTATATGTTTTACAGTTATGGATACAACTCCACTACATTAAATACCGTTCCTGATGTATCAAACTGAGATACAACAAATGTTAAAGGTATGTCTCATATGTTTTACAATTATGGATATGAATCTACTTCATCATTTTCTAATCTTAATCTTTCCAATTTTAATACTAATAAAGTCACTAATTATTCTGAAATGCTAAATGGTTTTAAACTTAGTTCAATTACACTCGGATCTAGTTTTAGCAAGGATTTAACTTCATCAGGAGCAGTGTTGTGTAATAGCAGCAGAACATCAAATGCTATATGATATGACAGTAATGGTACCGCATATGCAAATTGTAGTATGGGAGAGATTTCCAGAACAACAGCTGTAACCTATTATGACACGAATCCTGTTCAGAATGAAGCTTATGGGTATAAAGACACAACATCAGATGACAATGTAACTACTCTTGTGCTTACCTTTGATGGGCAAAGAGCAACACACAACAATACTTACGACATACCTACAGCTGCTACTGAAAGTAGCTCATGAGGATGGAATGGTGACAGAAAATCATTTACAAAAGTTCAAATTAATGAGAACTTTAAAAATTATACAGGACTTACAAGCACAGCCTATATGTTTTCAGATTTTGAAAACATATCTGAACACGAAGGTTTCGAAAATATAAACACATCTAATGTTACAAATATGTCTTATATGTTTTTCGAATACGGATATAAGTCCACTTCAATAAATACAGTTCCTGATGTATCAAACTGAAAGACAACAAATGTTATAGATATGTCTTATATGTTTTCATCTTATGGGTATAACTCTACTTCAGCATTTTTCCTTAATCTTTCTAGTTTTAATACTGTCAAAGTTACTAGTTATACTGATATGTTAGATAATTTTAAACTTAAATCAATTACACTTGGAGCCAATTTTAGCATGGACTTAACATCATCAGGGGCAAAATTATGTAATAGTAGCACAACAAAGGACGCCACATGATATGACAGCGATGGCAACACATACGCAAGTTGCAGTATGGGAACAGAAAAAAGAACAACAGCTGTAACTTATTTTGATACAACGCCAGGTCAGCCTGAAGCATATGGGTATAAAGACACAACATCAGAGGATAATGCAACTACTCTTGTGCTTACCTTTGATGGGCAAAGAGCAACACACAAAAATACTTATGACATACCTACAGCTGCTACTGATGAAAACTCTTGAGGGTGGAATTCTGACAGAGAATCATTTACAAAAGTTACAATAGATGAGAACTTTAAAAATTATACAGGGCTTACAAGTACAACATATATGTTTTATAATTTTCTGAACGTAAGCGACCATGCCGGTTATGAAAACATAAATACAACAAATGTTACAAATATGTCTTCTATGTTTGAGAAATATGGAGCAAACTCCACTAAATTAAATGAAGTTCCTGATGTATCAAACTGAAAGACAACAAATGTTACAAATATGTCAAGTATGTTTTATAGTTATAACTATTATGGATCTAGTGTATTTTCTCTTAATCTTTCTAATTTTGATACTACAAACGTCACTAGTTATAGAGGTATGTTAGAATATTTAAAACTTAGTTCAATTACACTTGGGTCCAGTTTTAGTATGGACTTAACTTCCTCAGGAGCCAAATTATGTAATAGTAGCAATAGAGCAGATACAACATGATATGACAGCAATTTTAACACGTATGCAAAATGCAGTATGGGAAAAGAAAAAAGAACACAAGCTGTAACTTATTACGACCACGACCCACGTGAAGCATATGGGTATAAAGATACAACATCAGAGGGAAATGCAACTACTCTTGTACTTACATACGACTCAGACAGATCTTCACACGGTACTACTTATAACATGCCTACAGCTGTTATCTGAGCCGGTTCATGAGATTGGTATAATGACAGAGAATCATTTACAAAAGTTAAAATAAATGAGAACTTTAAAAATTATACAGGTCTTACTAGCACGTCTTATATGTTTTATAGTTTTTTAAATGTAACTGAACATAGTGGATATAAATACATAAACACAACAAATGTTACAGATATGTCTTTAATGTTTATGAATTATGGATCTAACTCTGCTTCCCTAAACACAGTCCCTGATGTATCAAGCTGAAACATAACAAATGTTACAAACATGTCTTCTATGTTTCAAAATTATGGGTATAACTCCACTTCTTTAAATACAGTCCCTGACGTATCAAGCTGAAACACAACAAATGTTACAAATATGTCTTATGTGTTTTCTTCTTATGGATATAACTCCACTACACTCAATACAGTCCCTGATGTATCAAGCTGAAACACAACAAATGTTACAGATATGTCT
>CAVGFB010000010.1:0-4516 GCA_963628375.1 Gorillivita sp. (SeqCode) | reverse complement strand
TTGTTACAGAAGGCATGAAGTTAAGCAAAATTGCAACTGCGGTTGAAAATGCTACAAATTCAAAAATTACTTCAAGTGAATTTATCTCAGCTGCTTCTGATGCCTCAAAATACAAAAAAAATTATGACTTTCTAAGCGAAGTAGGGTCTAATAGCCTTGAAGGGTTTTTGTTTCCAAAAACATATTCTATAAGTTCTGGAGCTACTGCAGAAGATATTGTTTGCATGATGCTCGATCAGTTTAAACAAGAGATTGCTACACTAGATTTTTCGTATCCCAAATCAAAAGGCTTAGATATATATCAAACTGTTAAGTTAGCGTCAATAGTAGAAAAGGAGTCCACATCAAACACTATGTATGATGTTGCTAGTGTTTTTTATAACAGGCTTGACTCTGACATGGAGTTGTGTTCTGATGCTACAACAGCATATGAAGTTGAGCATGATCCAACACCTGACGAGGTGCATTCAAATTCTGCTTATTCTACATACACAAACAAAGGTCTGCCTCCTACTCCTATTTGCAATCCTGGTCTAGAAGTTTTAAAAGCTGTTTGTTCTCCTAATGAAACTAATTATTTTTATTTCTATTTTGCTAAAGATAAAGATGGAAATATGCAATACAAATTTTCTAACAGTTACGAAGAACATCAACAAGCTATTAAGGATTTATCTAACTAATATTTCTTTTAAATCTTAATGTCATTTTATTATCCAGATAAATACTTTTCAAGAATATCTAAAATAAATATTAAAAAAGACCTTATAAATAAGGGTTTTTCAAACGTATTAATAGATGTAGATAACACTATTTTGCCAAGAGATACATCTATAGTCCCAGGAGACGTTAAGAATTGATTAAGAAAGCTTCTAAAAAAAGATATTAAGATATGTCTTATAAGTAACGACTGGCACAGAAACGTTGTGGAGTGTGCTAGTGAGCTTAATCTTCCGATTGTAAAAAGAGCTTTAAAGCCTATGCCACCTGCTTTTATTCGTGCACTAAGCAAAATACATGCAAAAAGAAAGCATACAGTTGTTATTGGCGATCAGCTTTTAACTGATGTCTTTGGTGCACACACGATAGGGCTACATGCTTATTTAGTTGCACCTTTAGTTGATGTTGATCTTAAACACACTTTATTTTTAAGAAAATTTGAGAATTTTATTTTAAAAGGTAAACAGTTAGAATCTGCTAAAATATAAGGATATGAATAACAAAAAGAAGCATAATATTTTTGTCAATATATTACTTAAAACAGTTAAAGCAACCATGTTTTGTGCTGGAGCTTATATACTTCTTGCAATTTTATCTAACGTGGGGAATTCAAAAAATCAAAAAACAAAATCAAAATTTTCAAATTATTCAAAGCAAAAAAATCGCTCTAAAAAAGACAGGATATTTTTGTAGTTCTATATTATGAATTTAGATAAATGCTCTAATTTAGATTGTGTTTATCTGCTTGGTAGCAATGTAGAAGACTCGCTATCTCCTATAATCCATAAAAAGATTTATGATTATTTAGGTATTAACCTTGACTATGTATCTAAGACGATTAAAAATGAAAGTGCCTTATCAGAATTTGTAAAATTTAAAATTAACAATTTTTGCTTTGCCAGTAATGTGACATATCCCTATAAAGGTTGCATATTAAACATATTTGGCAATAGGGCAAAACTAAATGATGCTGTTTTGGTATCTAAGGGTGCTAACTTAATTTTAAGCAAATCTGAAAATTTGCAATTGTATAACTTTGATGGAGAGGGTTTTTTGCACTACTTAAATTATATTGGTTGCAGCGTTAGGAATAAAAAAATTCTTATTTTAGGAACAGGTTCAACTGCAAGCTCTATTGGTTTGTCTCTTATTAAAGCTGGAGGGGACGTTAGTTTTTCTTCGAGAAATAAAAAAACAAGTAAGTTGGATATGTCTTTTTTTTGCAATACATTAATTTATGAATATAGCAACATTAAAGATATTATTTCTAATCTAGACATAATTATAAATGCGACTCCTGTGGGTGGTGAAATTGATGACTCTAATGTCGATTTAGTTCCAAAAGATATATTATCAATGGCAAAGAGGTGCCTTACATGTTTTGATGTGTCATATAAAAACAATACAAAGTTTTTAAGTAATTCGCATGAGGTAGGTTTATGTGCACATAATGGACTAGGAATGTTGGTATCCCAAGCTGTTTTGTGTATATTAAAAATTATTGATTTTTTTGAGCTTAAGACAAATAATAAGTTAGAATTTAATTGTCTATTTAAGAAGGGATTATCTAGCCTATGCAATATATAACATCAGGGGAAAGTCATTCAGAAAAATTAGTTGTAATTGTACGTAATGTTCCATTTGGAATATCTGTATGCGAGGATGATTTTGCTCAAGAGCTCAATAGGAGATCATCTACTTTTGGAAGATCTTCTCGTCAAAGAACAGAATCTAATGAATTTAATATTATCTCTGGTGTAAGAAACGGAAAGACTACAGGTGGTTCTGTATGTGTTGAGATTGCTAACAACGTTTTAGAAATAGCTCAAGATAAATTTATTCCTCGCCCTGGACATGCAGATTTAAATGGAGCCTTAAAACTAAACGTAGATGATGTCACTTTAATTTCTGAGGTGTCTTCAGCCAGGCAAACTGCTGCCAGGGTCGTTGCAGGAGTAATTGCAAAAAACTTTCTTGTTAATTTTAGATGCGAAGTTTATTCTTTTGTTTCTTCTATTGGTTCAATCAAGATTGATACGCCTAAATTCTATAATTTAGAAAACTTGCCATATGTAGGCAGTATTGAGTTTAATGAACTTAGGTGTCCTGATGAGAAAGTATCAAAAGACATGAAAGACCTAATAGTAAAAGCAAAAAGTAACGATGATACTTTAGGTGGCAGTTTTTATGTTGTAGCAACTGGTGTGGATGTTGGACTTGGTGGATATGAGTCATACGAGAAAAGATTAGACTCTCATCTTTCTTATTATTTAATGTCTATTCCATCTGTAAAGGGTGTTGAGATAGGTTCAATTTATCATCAAGCTCAAAATATTGGCAGTGTGTGTATTGACAACATTGAAAAATCTAGTGACGGTAAGCTGAAAAGGTCCACCAATTATAATGGTGGGATTGAGGGCGGCATGACCACAGGAGACGCAATATTTATAAAGTGTTTTGTAAAGCCTGTTCCTACCACATCAAAACCTTTTAAGTCAATTAATTTAGAAACAAATGAAACTTTTAGTGAAAACTATTCTATGAGGCATGATACCTGTGTAGTGCCTGCATGTGGAGTTATTGCAGAGTCTGAAGTTGCCATTGTATTAGCAAATGCTTACATGGATAAGTTTGGTCATGATACAATGTCAGAAATTATAGAAGCATGTAATAATTACAGAAGAAAATTAAAAATGAGGTTTAGTTAAATAATTAAAACAAGAAGGAGTAGGGTAGATATGACGTATTTAAAGAATAAATATATTTTGAAAAGTAATGTCTTTTTAATTGGCTTTATGGGTGCAGGTAAAACTGAAGTTGCTAAAAAAATGTCTCAAATATGCGGAATTGATTTTTTTGACACCGATGACTTTATTGTAAAGACCAGTAGAAAGTCTATAAGTGAACTTATGACTGAAAAATCACAAAATGAGTTTAGAAAGCTAGAGAATATTGCTATTGAGCAATCAATAAAACAAAAACAAATAGTTGCCACTGGTGGGGGTTGTGTTGAGAATAGTAATTCGGTAGATATTCTAAAGCAGGGTTATTGCGTAATGCTTGACGTTAATTACAAAACTGCATACTCACGTGTGCTGGAAAGCTCATCAAGACCTCTGCTCTCAAATTTTGAGTCAGGTGAGAAATTGTTCAATAAAAGAGCTAAACTCTATGAACAACTCGCTGATTACAAAATTAATACAAAAAACAAAAGTGTTGATGTTGTAGCAAAAGAGATTATAGATCATCTTCTTAAAGAAGAGGTAATGCTTAGATAAAGTTTATAAACCAATGAACTTATTTGATGAAAAGATTTTATTTGGCGATATAAATTCTTTTTATAAATTCATAGATAAATCTAGATACAGCTCTATATTTATAGTTAGTGATGATAATAAATATGTAAAAAACATCACACTTAAACTCCTAAATTCTTTGATTGTTAAATTTAGTGAAAGCTTCAAGGTAGACTGTTGTTTTATAGAATCTAATGAACAAGCAAAATCCATAAATACAGTTGAGTTTTTATGAAGTGAGTTTTTAAAATTTGGACTTAATAGAGGCTCTTTAGTTTTGTCTGTTGGTGGTGGAGTTATAAGTGACATGTCAGGGTTTTGTGCTTCAACTTATATGAGAGGTGTTAGCTTTGCTAGTATTCCTACAACGCTTCTTTCTTGTGTTGATGCTGCAATTGGCGGCAAACGAGCAATAAATTACAAAGATAAGAAAAACTCAATTGGCTCTTTTTGATTTTGTGATTTTATCTTCATAGATTTAAATGTGCTAAATACTCTTAATC
>CAVGFB010000009.1:0-3949 GCA_963628375.1 Gorillivita sp. (SeqCode) | reverse complement strand
ATAAATAAATAGAAACGAGTCATTTTTATCGTATTTTAACGCAAAAGTTCAAAACAGCAAAATTTTTTTTGGTTTCATTTTTTTTATTTTGCAAAAAATCATTGAAACAAATTCTTGACTTTTTTTAAAATGTTCCAAAAGTTATATTTTGCTTTTATAAAAAAACGGCTTAAAATCAAAAATCAAAAAGTTTAATTTTGTATAAAAATGCCAAATCTATTTTTTCTCTTTTAAGAAGTAAAACCAAAAACAATAACAAAACAAAATTTAATAATAATCAATACTAATATAAAAAGTAAAGCCTTTAAATCGTTTCTAAGCCATTTTTACGAACACTAAGACATAATAATAAGGAATCATAAATGAAGTTCATTTTGTGCTATAATAATCTCGTACTTTAAAAACAAAAAAAATGAGACAACTTGACGGTGGGGCGCCAAATTGTCTCAAGCACAAAAATTAGAAAAACAAAACCAAACAAAATCTTTTTTTTCTAATGTGTTCTTATTATAGACCAAATTAAAACCCACCGTCAAGTTATCTCACAAAAAACCATACGAAAGGTTGATGTGATGATAACAAACAAACAAACAAATAGAGTTAAACAACAAGACGTTAACCCGCTCGAGTTTTACTCTATCTCTAACTGTAAGTTAACAAGACCTAGCTTTTACAGAGAAACACAAACTAATACAACTAAAACTAACGGAGAATATCTTTTGGCAGGAGATACTCTAGGAGTTAATGTTGGAAAAAACAAAGAAGACAATAACAAAATATTAATGACTCTGCTTAATGCCAATGATGACGAATTAAAAGATGTATCTTGTTTTATGACTGGCATTGACAAAGCTGTAATGGATACATTTAACTCAATGTATAAAGCTGGCAATAAAATTATTACCAAACCTCAAATAGCACGAAAAGTTCATGGCATTAACGGCAAACCTACAGATAAACAAATAGAATCAGTCGAAAAAAGTTTAATTAAATTAAGCAAAATGAAAATCAAGCTTGATTTATCACTGCTAGTAAACAACAGATATAAAAATATTAAAGTGCAAGAAATGACTGGAAAAATAGTCTCTTTAGTAAAAAGAGAAGCGAAAAATAAAAAAGGTGTCCAGTCAAGAAATAAGCAAATAGTAGATGGTTTTAGCATTACTGACCAACCAATTTTATGTAAAGTAGCAGAAATGCTTGGTCAATGTACCAGTATCAACTATGAACTTAAAAAAGCAGCGCTTGAAAAACCATTGAAATCAAATGAACGAAATATAATCTTGTTTGATTATCTCATCGAGCGGATCGCGCCGATGAAACACAACACAATGTCTAAAACAATCAAATACAATACTCTAACCGAAGAAGTGTTGCATCGCGAAGGACAACCATTAATTGATGAAAACAATATTATTAAACAAGCAAAGAAACGTATTAAAAAGAACACAAGAGTCATTCTTGAAAAACTTAAAGAAGAAGGCTACATAACAGATTTTACAGAGTACGAAAAAGAAAAGAAGTATAAAAAATGGATAGAAATAAATTGTTAACATATTGCTATAAATGTACTAAATTAGTACATTTTCATTTTTTTTATATAGCGGTTTTAACGACACTTATAGCGGTTTTAACGACACTTATAGCGGTTTTAACGACACCTATAGCGGTTTTAACGACACCTATAGCGGTTTTAACGACACTTTGGTTTTCAAAAGAAGGAGGTTTACCTGCAAAAAGACGTTTTTTTGAACTCTATAAGTATTATAAGTACTGATAAGTATTATAAGTACTTATAATAAAAAAAGTAATGAGCAAAAAGAATGGCTAGGAGTTGCGAAAAACCTAGCCATCATCGAAATTTACCAAGGAGGTAAATAATGAACAATTTACCAAATAATTATGAGAAAGTCAAAAATGCATTACCAATCAGAAAGTATGCACAAGCTGTACTAACTCTTGCACCTAAACAAATTGGAGGAAAACCAACCTATATATGCCCTGTATGTAATAGTGGAGGACACAACAGCCCTAACTCAACCAGTGCATTTTCTTTTTACAGGGGAAAATATGGAGAAGATAGATTTCACTGTCATAGTGCTATCTGTAACATCGACGGAGATATTTTTGACTTAGTCGGTATAATGAATCATACAGAAGACCGAGAAGAGCAATTAAAAATAGCTGCTAAATTTGCAAATGTCCAACTTGAATATTCAACGCCTGCAAAAGCAGACAACACAACCGATACTAAAACCATTTTTACCCCTGTAAGAGAAAAAGAGCAACAAATGAACATTGAAAACAACAGAGCAAATGAAATAAAATACCAGTTAAAATGGCAAGAAAACCTATCTAAGAATAAGAAAGCTATTGAATATTTAAAAAATCGTGGCTATACTCTTGAACAAGCAAAACAGCTGCGCATAGGCTACAACTCACAAACGCAAAGGCTAGTTTTACCTTTTAAAGGGGTAGATTGGTATCACATCGACAGGAGCATAAACCCTACTAATGATGTTAGATATATAAAGCCTAAACATGACATTTTAGGTGAACAACCGTTATATAATCCAACAGCACTAGAGCAAGATGTCTGTATAATTGTCGAAGGCGTTTTTGATGCAATGGCACTGTTGACTTTAGGTTTCAGTAATGTTATTGCGCTTTGCGGTTGCAGCAATCAAACACAGCTAATTGATAGACTTTTAGCAGCTAGTCGCAAACCTTATGTTGTTATATTTTTAGACATGGACGAACAAGGCATTCAAGCAGCAAAAACATTAAAAAGCAAATTAGATAATATCAAAATTGAATCGAAAATAATAACTTTGCAAGATTTAGAAATTTATAAAATAAAAGGTAAAGATGCAGATGAAATGCGGTTAAATGACGCAGAAGCACTTAAACATGCTTTAAATACTATTTGCAAAAAATGCCTGCTAGAAGTAACAGAAAAACAAGAAGAAATTAAGGAAAAGGCATTAGCTGCACTTAACATTTACGGCTACGAAAATATATTTACACAATTCTACTCGCCATATTACAAAGAAAAAAGAGTTAGAACAAGTTTTAATATCTTTGATGGTGTGTTAAATGGTGGTTTACCTGTTGGTTTAACAATTATTGGTGCGTTATCAAGTTTAGGAAAAACAACATTATGCTTGCAAATTGCTGATTGTATAGCAGCTGATGGACGTCCAGTATTATTTGTAACGATAGAGCAATCTCAAAAAGAATTACTCGCGAAATCATTATCGAGAATTAGTTATCAATCAGAAAAAGAAAATCTGACTGGTTATGATGTATTAACAAGAGATAGACAAGAATACAATAAGCAAAAATGGGACTCCCTTTTAATGGCTATGAATGAATATACAGGTAAAATAGGCAAAAAAATGCATATTATGGAAGGTCGAAAACAACCTACAGTTGATGATATAAAAGCAGCTGCACAAGTAATAGCATATCAAGACGGTGAAACACCTGTAATTTTTATTGACTATTTGCAACTTTTAGCTGGCAGTAATGCAAATGCGACAGATAAGCAAAATATGGATAATGATGTATCAGCATTAAGACAGCTTGCAAGGGATTTAGAAACCCCAATAATGTTAATAAGCAGTCTAAATAGAGCCAGTTATAATAGCAAAATAGCAACTGAATCCTTTAAAGAAAGTGGAAGTATTGAATATAGTGCTGATATTCTTTTAGGTTTACAACCTGCAAGTTTCGATGAATTAGATAATGCCACAAATAAAGATTCGGAGAGAAAAATAGCAAAAATGAAAATTAAGGAACATAAAACAAGCAATAAACGAGAAATAGAATTAGTTGTGCTTAAAAATCGAAACGGAATTATACCAAAGAATAGTCTAAAATTTAACTTTTTACCTGCTTATAGCTATTGGAAAGAGATTAAACCACAACTACAACAAGAAAAAGTTAT
>CAVGFB010000008.1:0-6723 GCA_963628375.1 Gorillivita sp. (SeqCode) | reverse complement strand
GTTCTTATCCCTTAATGACCTTACTTCTGTACCGCTAAGAGATATTCCTGCTTCAAACTTTTCAAGTATTTCATATTCGTGAAACGCTTTTTTGTTTTTAGCTATCAATATATCTGACGGGCCTTTGTTAGTCTTTTTATTTTTTTTATTACTAGATTTAGACATTTATCATCCTCTTTTAAACAATCGTTTAGCTCTTCTATTTGGAGTTTCTCTAAAATCTAGTGTTAGTTGACCATCAGCTTGACCTTTGTATCTTTTTTTATGCTGAATACTATCAATTATCCAAACGACAGATTGACTACCAAAGCGTTTTAACATAGCAATCCTAGCATCACTATATAAAGACTTAGATTTTAATCTATTGTTGGATTCAAAATCAAACAGCCCACTAGCTTTATTTTTGCATGCTGGTGGTGTAATATAGTGAGCAGTAAATTTTGCCATAAAACATTAGCTTTATTTATCCCACAGCCCACGAGGATCCGTATTGTTATCTTCTATGTTTGACTTATCGCTGGTATTATTGTTGTTAACATCAGGTGCTTGTTTATCTTCCATTTTAGGTTTGTCATCAACACTTTTGTTATTGTCTTGTAAGGTTTTCTTGACTTCATCATGTTCGCTAAGAGGTTCTTTTGTATCGCTTTGTTTTTTGTTTTCTTCTTGTTCTATTTTAAGATATTCATCTCATTTACCCTCAAGTAACATATCACAAGCTTTACCTTCAACAGTTTCTCTATCAAGCAACACACTAGCCATTAGTCTCATTTGATCAGAATTTGAAGTTAAAATCTCATAAGCTTTATCATGTGCCAGCTTCATTATTTTTGAAACTTCTTCATCAATTCTCTCTGCTGTATGCTCTGAGTAATCTTTAGTATTTCCGTAATCCTTACCTAAAAATACTTCATGATTTGGTTGACCAAAGACTTGAGTACCTAAATTTTTAGACATTCCATATTGTGTAACAATACTTCTTGCAATCTTTGTTGCACGCTCTAGGTCGTTACTTGCACCTGTTGTAATGTCTTCACAAAAAATCTCTTCAGCAACACGACCACCCATAAACACTGCAAGTTCTGCATTCATCTCTTGGTACGAATTTAAAACTTTATCTTCTTTAGGAATAGAAAGTGTATAACCTAAGGCCCTACCACGAGATATAATACTAATTTTATGGACTGGATTAGCTTTTGGCAATAAATGACCAATAAGTGCATGTCCACTCTCATGAAATGCGATAATATTTTTTGTCTCTTTGTCCATTAATCTGCTTTTACGTTCAGGCCCAGCTATTACTCGCTCCATACTCTCTGAAACTTCTTCTTGAGATATAGTTTTCTTATTCTTTCTAGCAGCTAAAAGTGCCGACTCGTTAAGTAAATTAGCTAAATCAGCTCCTGTAAAACCTGGAGTTAGTTGTGCTAACCTCCAAAAATCAACAGTCTTTTCGATTGGCTTTCCTTTTGCATGAACATGTAGAATTTTCTCTCTTCCCTTTACATCAGGTGCATCAACAACAATTTGTCTGTCAAATCTTCCAGGGCGCAACAAAGCTGGATCAAGAATATCAGCTCTGTTTGTAGCAGCAATTAAAACAACACTGTCATTTTGATCAAAACCATCCATCTCAACTAACATTTGGTTTAGAGTCTGTTCACGCTCGTCATGACCTCCACCAAGTCCAGCACCACGATGTCTACCAACTGCATCAATCTCATCAATAAATATAATAGACGGTGCAGCTTGTTTTGCTTGCTTGAATAAATCTCTTACACGACTAGCTCCAACACCAACAAACATTTCAACAAAATCAGAACCAGAAATATTAAAAAATGGTACTCCAGCTTCTCCTGCAACAGCACGAGCAAGTAATGTCTTACCAGTACCGGGGGGTCCTACTAAAAGACACCCTCTAGGAATTTTAGCTCCCATATCAAAATATTTTTTTGGATTAGATAAAAAGTCTTTAACTTCACTCATTTCTTCAACTGCTTCATCTACTCCAGCAACATCACTAAATTTAACTTTAGGCACCTCTTCTGAAGATTTTTTTGCTTTAGTTTTTCCAAATCCCATTTGCTGATTATTAAACTTAGTCATCTGAGAAAAGAAGAAAAACATCAAAACAGCTACTAAAATTATTGGTAGAAGGGATGATAGTGTATCCATCCACCCACTAGGAAGTGTTATTTCGTATTTTATATTTGGATGCTTTTGCATAAGCTCTAAAAGCGAGTCTTGCCCAACAAAGGTAGCAGTATAGTTTCTAAGACTACCTTTAGCATTTCCAGACTGATCTTGAGTTGTAACATTGTTGGTATCTTGTGTGTTATTTTCTGTATTGAGAGAAGTTGTAGCATCATTTAAGGCATTCATAGCGTTGTTGTAGCCCTCAGCTGCCACACTTCCGTCACTTTTATCTGTGTAATAACTACCTCTAACTGTATAGCTACCTGTATCATAGGTTACATCTTGAACTCTCTCTTGCTCAACAGCTTGTATAAAATCACTTGTAGACAACTCGTCAGTTAACAGCTCATTGGCAGAATTAAAAAATTGCATTCCAAAAAACCCAACTAAAACAGCAATAATGCAAATAGCAATAATTATGGGTCGCTTCTTTTTTGGATTTTTCTTATTGTCAGAATTATTAGAATTCTTATTGTTATTCTCATTGAAAAATTTATCTTTTTTATCTCTTGTAGATTTTTTTGCTTTGTCTAGTTCCTTTTTCATTAACGAGATATCATGATCAAGCTTCTTTTTTTTTGATTTACTGATATTATTTTCACTTTCTTTATTTTGAATTTCAGAATTATTGTCTTTATTTTTATTACTATTATTTACTTCACTCATATATTCACCATTTTCTAAAATTACTAAAAATTTAAAATTCAATTTAGGAATACAATTCCTTTTTTAAAACTCCAATGTAGGGTAAATTTCTATACCTTTGAAGATAATCAAAGCCATATCCTACAACAAATTCCTTGGGGCAATCGAAACCTAAATAATCAATATTAACATTACAAGATGCATTCTCTATATGTTTATGTAACAAAACAGCAACAGAGACTGACTTTGGATTCTTTTCTTTTAAATATTCAACAATAAAGTTCATACTATTCCCAGAATCAATAATGTCTTCACAAATAATTACATGTTTACCAGTAATATCACAAGTTAAATCTTGGGTAATTCTAGGTTTTATTTGTGAGCTTGTTGAATTTAAATAACTGGAAACAGCCATAAAATCATATTCTAATTCAAGTTTAATATGGCGTGCTAAGTCTGTCATAAACACAACAGCTCCTTTTAAAATAGTTATAAGTACAATCCCATCTGATTGCCTATCTTTAAAATCAGCTGTTATCTGGCACCCCAACTCATTATTGCGCCTCTGTATGTCTTCATTTGTGAATATAATTCTCTCAATTGGATTATCCATAATACTGCCTTACTATTTATTTCCTAACAATGTAATAGTTTATATTAAAGTTTATAATTTTATTTAATTTTATCTATTTAAAAATCTTTTTAGAAAGCTTTGATGATAATACAAAACCAAAATATATATTATGGTAAAATTCGAGCAATATGTCTTTCAAACATCAAGACAAAAAAAAGAAAGATTGAGTATGAATTGTCAATTTAATTTTGACTATTCTGTGTGTATTGTGAACAATTATTGGTGTAATCGCTATTTCATATATAGCATATACCTATAATATCTTAGGAGACGATCAACAACTTGAAAATTTTGCAAAAAATTTAAATCTGGGAAATGATGTAAAAATTGAGTCAGGAAAGATGATTATAATGAACTCATCTTATGACTTAAGAGAAGTTGTAAATTTAGGATTTAACTATATAAACGGACTGTTAATATTTAATGTAGTTTGTAACACTATTACACTAATAACAACAATCTATAACCTAATCGCTTCAAGATGTCAGCATGTTGGAGCTGTTCGTATTATTTTTAATATAGTCAGCTGTTTATGCAGCGTAGCTACTTTAAGACTTATTTCTTTTGTTTTGTTTATAGTTTATTGCATTGGGCTATTTAAACAAAGAAATAAAAATTTATTAGGTAAAACTAGCAAAAAATACAGATCCAGATATTAATAATAATTAAAATTTAAAAATAAATATATAAATTATTATTTCAAATTATTTGGAATTGTAACCTCAAAAATCATCATACCATTTTCCTGTTTAGCTGTAATACTTCCATTGTGCTGATTGCAGATACGCATAGCAATTGATAGCCCAATGCCTGATCCGCCGGTGTTAGAATTTCTTGATGGATCAGCTCTATAAAACCTATCAAAAAGCCTCATGCAATCTATCCCTGGTTTGTTAGTATCTGTATTAGCAATAGAAAAAACAGTACTTCTAAGCGTCTTATTTAGCGTAATCAGCACATTGCCTGACTCTTTTGCATACTTTGTGCAATTATCAAATAAAATAGACACGAGTCTGTCAATGCCACTACTATTTGCGTTCAAAATCACGCTATCTTCTATATTACTTTCAACCTTTAACCCTCTAGACTCAAAAACATCCTTATAATCATCAATTTTATTATTAACAAGCTCGGTAAAGTTAACTGGATTTAACTTTATTTGTTCATCAAGCTCTTCTGATTTTGCTAAATATAACAACTCACCTATAAGTCCATTTAAGTCTCTAACCTGCTCTTTTATTTTTTTTGTTCATTCTTTATTTTCTGGATTTTTATAGTCCAAAACTTCAGCATTTGCAGCAATTACAGAAAGTGGTGTTTTTAATTCATGCCCTGCATCTGTAATAAATGTTTTTTGACGTTTAGAGTTCTCTATAAAAGGTCTCATTGCAAACTTGCTTGCAAATCAAAATACAACCGAAATGATAATTGATAAAATAACGCACACGCTAAATACTACTGCTGTTGTTGTTCATACATTATTAAGATATAATTTTTCATCCAAAAAAACTATAAACTTGTCATTCTCAGATTCGCAATATCTGTATCTATAATCATTATAAAAGCCAGTATCAGCTGTTTTATTATGTAGTATATGGAGTGCCATATCTTTTGCTGTATGACTGTCTACAGATGCAATAGAATCTAAAAATGTATCGCTTGGATTCCCAAACTTATCAAAGTGAACAACAAAATACCTAGTTGTATACTCAGTTTCATTGTCTATGTCTAAATTGCCCAAAAATATATCTGCAATATTATTCTCAACTTTAAAATTATCTTGTTTTGGGAACCGACCATTACCTTGAGATATAAGTTCAGTTAATTTATCCGAATCATGGATGCAATTAAGCATAGAATATCCTCATACAAAAAAAACAGCAAAACTAAAAACCACAATAGTAGTAAGAACGACAGCTTGTATCATCTTTAATCGTATTTTTTTAATGTAGTTCATAAGTCATTAATCTAAAATCTCTTGAATCTGAATTCATTCACCAGAAATATTTAACTTTGTTTTTGCTTGAACTTGTTTTAATTTGTTTTCAATATATAGAATATATAATTTAGCAGCAGAGTCAGACGAGCCCTCTCCAAGCGCTTTATCAACAACTTCACTTATAAGAAGTTTTTTTTGATTGCTTACTATAAGCTCGTTTAAAAACTTTACTTCCTTAGAACTTAATATAACACTTGACTTGTCGCTTTTAAGTTCCCCTGTCTCATGGTTTAAAGTTATGTTTGCAAATTTCGATTCCTTTTTTTTATAAGAATTAGAAAATCTCCTATTTAGCGATTTAATCCTTGCAATAAGCTCAGGAGTCTCAAAAGGCTTACAGAGATAATCGTCAGCACCAATAGATAACCCCTCTATTTTATTTTCTGTAGTTGTTTTTGCTGTTAGCAATAATACTGGTGTAAAAATTTCTTTTTCTCTCATCGTTTTTAAAACATCAGTTCCCTGCATATACGGCATCATAATATCCAAAATGCAAACATCATAATTATTTTTTACAGCCAACTCTAGAGCTTTTCTGCCATCATAAGCATTGTCAACTTCAAAACCTTCCATCTTCAATATCTCCGTTATAGCAAGAGACAGTGCCATTTCATCTTCTGCATATAATAATTTCATACTACCTCTTTTTTATTGTTGGGAATTTATAACATCCCTTATAGATTGCATGCTCATATCCACAGACGCTAACTCATCTGCACACCTTTTTAGCTCTGCAGTAATAAGATTAATATCCTTAACCTTTTTTTTATATTTAATTTGATGCTCAAGTGCAGCTCATGTATCTTGTGCGATTGTACGCAGTTGAATTTCGGTGTTAATGTTTTCAATCTTGCCAACACCAAACGGTAATGAAACAAGCATATGAAGGCTTCTGTAACCGTTTGGTTTTGAGTTTTTTATATAATCCTTAATTTCAACAACACTTCATTTGTTAGATAATTTAATCTCCTCTAAGACATCATATACATCTCCAACAAAATGCGTCACAATCCTAACGCCTACAATATCATGCATATGATAAAGAGCGTTTTCTACACTTGTTTCAAGTTCAAATCTTTCCAGCTTTGATTTTAGGCTTTTTGGATCTTTTATTCTGCTAAGTATATGCTCGCAGGGTTTATGACCATTTTGTTCATATAACTTATAGTTTATAGAATTAAGCTCATTTATCATAACTTGTAGTAATTCCTCAAGTTTATCTGAATACTTACCGTAATATGTCCTATAT
>CAVGFB010000007.1:0-6691 GCA_963628375.1 Gorillivita sp. (SeqCode) | reverse complement strand
ATAATATTTAGATTTTGTCCGCCATTTGGAACTCCTTCTGGGTGAGAAAATACACCACAAGCAAAAATTAAAGAATCACCTGGTAAAAAAGGGAAAAACACAACCCCCGTCTCAATAAATACAACTAAAAACAATGGGGTAAACACCCAAACCGGACCTAGGGCTGCAATTCATGTAAGGATAACACCACGTGGATCACGAACTAAATTAACTATAAATTCAAAGAACGATTTTAAAATACCCATTTACTAGCCTTCTTTGTTCAAGTTTTATAAAATTGTAGCTTTGCGCTTAACAGAGGAGCTGTATGGCTGCTTCTTCCCAGACCTGACCAGGTTAAGCACATGTTACCGCAAAGCCTGTTTATATTATACTAATAGTTAGAGTAAATTTTTTAATAAATAACTAAGCTTTTAAGTTAAAGAAATGATTATTGCCTAGAAAGCATACAAGTAGCAAAGGCGGAAATACCTTCACCCCTACCTTCATAACCTAAGTGCTCAGTAGTTGACGCTTTTATCCATACACAATCTACATCAATATTTAATGCGCTAGAAATGTTTTCTCTCATATTTTGCCTGTATTTTGACAATTTAGGAGCTTGAGCTACTATTACCGAATCAATATCAATAATTTCATAATTTTTAGTTTCAATAATTTTTTTTACTTCACTCAGTAAGAAAAGCGAGCTAACATCTTTGTATCTAGGATCTGAATCAGGGAAAAACTCACCAATATCTCCCAATTTTGCAGCACCAAGAATGCTGTCTGCAATAGCATGACATAAAACATCTGCATCGCTATGGCCCAAAAGACCGTTTTTATAAGGAATGTCAACCCCACCTAAAATAAGCTTTCTATTGCTTACAAGTTTGTGTGCATCAAAACCAATTCCGGTTTTAAATTTTGGTTTCATAACTAGTTAAATATTATATTCAGAGCCATGCCTTAATTTAAGTGCTTTTAATACACTGCCTAAAATAAGTTCATCCTCGGGAACAGTAAGCTTTATATTATTTCTTTTACCTTCAATAATCTCTACGGTGCCTCCAAGTCTTTCAATTAGAGAGGCATCATCAGTTCCAACAAAACCGTCTGTTAATGCTGATTTGTGTGCGTGCCTGTATTTATCAGCAACAAAAATTTGTGGAGTTTGTGCTATTCAGAAATGTTTACGCTCAGGGCTGCCAATAATTACATTATCTTCAACAACTTTGAGCGTATCAATTGCAGGATGTCCACAGATTACACCATCCAACTCAGGGTCAGACTTTAACTTACTTATAAGGTGTTTTACAATACTTATAGGAACAAGTGGTCTTGCTCCATCGTGAACAATAACGTATTTAAATTGATCTGCAACCATTTCAAGCCCATTGAAAGCAGATTCTTGCCTTGAATCTCCAGCTTTTGCCATAACAATAGGAGTTTGAAATGCAAAAGGCCCTACAACCTTGTCTATGTATTCTTTAAACTTGTCTTCAGGAGCAACAACGACAATCTGCCCAATCTCAGGAACTGCGTCAAATGTGTCCATTGATCAAGTAAGAACAGGTTTTCCAGCAAGTTTGATTAACTGTTTACCTAAAGAGTTTTTACTATCTAACAGTCTAGAACCTTTACCGCCTGCAAGAACAATTGTTGCAACATCAGCCTTGTCTGAAACCTGACCTACAATCTTATCGAGTCCTATATATTCATCTTCATCAAAACGCAACCTGTCCAGAAGATTTACTGGATTATTTGCCTCATGGGCAAAATCAAATTTTGATCTATTATTTTCCACTTTCAAACCCTGTGTTCTCTAAATCGTAATCTTTTACTATTAATTCAGTCTCACGAGCAATGTTATCCTTTTTCTTAGGAGGAGGAATTTCTCCTTGTCCTAGTGAAAACTCAAGCTTGTCCCCTGTTTTGTCAACGTCAACTTTTATAACGTTACCTTCGTGTCACGCCCCCTGTAGTATTTGTTCAGAAAGCGGATCTTCAACAAGTCGCTGAATAGCACGTCTAAGCGGTCTAGCACCATATGTCAAGTTTGTTCCTTCTTTAACAATAAGCTCGCTTGCTTTCTTGGTTAAGTTAATACTCATATGCTGCTCAATCAGCCGTTGCCTTAAATCATCTATCATAAGTGCTACAATTTGAACTAGTTCATTTTCTGTTAATGACTTAAACACAATTGTTTCATCGATTCGATTTAAAAATTCTGGCCTAAAGAGTTTCTTTAATTTAGAAGTAGCATGAGATTTAATTTCTTCATCGCTAAGCCCTTTGCCATCCCCTGCATCAAAACCAATAGAACTTGTTTGTGAAATTTCTCTAGCTCCGATGTTGCTAGTCATAATAATAATAGTATTCCTAAAATCAACAGTTCTTCCTTGTGCGTCAGTTAATCTACCCTCATCTAAAATTTGAAGCAGAATATTGAACAAGTCATGATGAGCCTTTTCAATCTCGTCAAACAAAACTACACTATATGGCTTTTTTCTAACAGCTTTTGTTAACTGACCGCCCTCGTCATAGCCAACATATCCAGGAGGAGAACCAACGAGTTTACTTACACTTTGTTGCTCCATATACTCTGACATATCGAAACTGATTAAAGCATCCTCGCTGTTAAACAAGAATTCTGCTAATGCTTTACTAAGTTCTGTTTTACCAACACCAGAAGGTCCTAAAAATATAAAAGACCCAGCAGGCCGCTTAGGATCTTTAAGCCCTGATCTTGAACGCCTTATAGCTTTTGATAAAGCACTAACTGCCTCGTCTTGTCCGATAATTCGGTTATGCAACACAGATTCCATACGTAAGAGCTTTTCTGTTTCTGCTTCTGTTAAATTGGATACAGGAACGCCAGTTATCATACTAACAACATTTGCTATATCTTGAGAATCAACTGAGTGAAACTTTTTTTTATTAGATTTAATAAATTCCTGTTCTTCTTTGTCTCGTATACTTAACAATTTAGATTCTTGCTCAAAATATTTATTTGCTCTTTCAAAGTCCTGTTTTTTCGTGGCATTGTCTTTACTTGATCGAATTTCTCTAATCTTGGCATCTATATCTCTAATGTTTTTAGGTAGCTGCATATTTTTAATTCGCATCCGCGCACCTGCTTCGTCAAGTAAATCAATGGCTTTGTCAGGTAAGTATCTATCTTGAATATACCGAGCAGATAATGTAACACTAGAATGTAGAGCCTCATCAGAATATCTAACGTTGTGATGTTCCTCGTATCTGTCTTTAAGACCTTCTACAATTCGAAGTGTTTGTTCTTCTGTTGGTTCATCAACAGTTATTGTTTGAAAACGTCTTTCGAGTGCAGGATCCTTTTCCAGATTCTTTCTAAATTCTTCTGTAGTTGTAGCACCAATTATTTGTATTTCTCCTCTGCTTAATGCTGGTTTTATTATACTAGCTGCGTCTACGCTTCCCTCTGCAGAACCAGCACCAATAATTGTATGAATTTCATCAATAAATAAAATAATATCTCCTGCTTCTTTTATCTCAGCCAAAATTTTTTTAATTCTTTCTTCAAACTCGCCTCTGTACTTAGTACCTGCTATTAATGCTGGAATATCAAGTGATATTAGTTTTATTCCACGTAAAACATCTGGAACCCTATTAGACACAATTAATTGAGCTAGTCCTTCAACAATTGCAGTTTTACCCACACCAGGTTCACCTATTAACAAAGGGTTATTTTTTTGCCTTCTTGACAATATCTGCATCATACGTTCAATTTGTGCAGCCCTTCCAATCACAGGATCCAGCTTTCCATTTTTTGCTTTTCTACATAAGTTAACACCAAATTGCTCAAGTAAAGACTCTGGCTCCGAATACGCACCACCATTTCCTGCCAAAACTGGTGTTCCTCCTACAATGTCATTTAGTGCAGTACGAACTTGATCTTCATCAATATTCAACATCTTTAGGACTTTAACAGCAGTGCAATCTTTGTCTCTTATCATTCCAAGCAATAAATGTTCAGTAGCAATATAAGATTGACCTGATTGCATAGCCTCTCTAAAAGAATTTTCCATTGCTTGCTTCATTCTGGGAGTAAAACTTGCAAACTTGTTAGGATCAAAATTAGGATCAGGTGGTTCAATTGTGCGAATCTTATCAACAACATCATCATGGTGCACTTTCAGTTGTTCTAATACTTTTGCTGCAAATCCATCATGTTCATCAATTAATCCAAGCAATACGTGTTCAGTCCCAACAAATCCAGTCTTTAGAGCAAAAGCTTCGTCTTTAGCAAGTGTCAACGCTTTTTTTGCTTTGTCTGTAAATCTTTCAAATGACGCCATAAATATCCTTATATTAATAACTTAAATATTTTAATGTTACTCTATAAAAATTTTATTCACTTATCATACTTTAAATTATCACAAATCAAACTAATCTGCTTATACCGTGAACTTTTCCCTTTTATAATAGTAACATTAGACTTTGGTATTCTTAACGATTTAGATAATAATTTTATTACGCTTTTATTTGCTTGTCCGTTCTCTGGAGCAGATGTAACTTTAATTTTTAGTAAAGTATTTCCTTTTTGATCTGGTTCAATTCCAATAATTTTGTCGAATGAAGATTTAGGCGTTACATAAACACTAATGATATGCTCGCTTAAATTTTCAGACATACAAAAATTTTTTATTGTTTTTACTCAAGTTTCCCGTCGTCAAAATCAGCATCACCAAAACCGCTAAAATCTTTTTGAACAGTTGGTTTTATCTCGCCAGTTTTGTTTGAAACAATTTCAGGTTTAATAGGCATACTTGATGCAGTTTTTGCAGCAGAGCTTTCTTGAACTTGTGCATCTGTCTTATTGTTTTTATCTTTAGAATGACTAGGCTTTTTGTTATCGTTAATCTCTTTTATGCTGTTTTTAATCTTGTCCGATATCTCTTGTAACATTTCTACGTATTCTTTTTTAGTAGTTTTATATTTTTCTTCTAAGTTTTTAATATCTGCATCTATTTTATTTTTAGAATTTTGTGCTTCTTGTCTTATATTTCTTGCTTTATTCTCGGCTGACTTAACTACTGAATCCCCCTTATCATTTGCATCTTTTATAATCATATCGGCAGATCTTTGTGCAACAATAAGAGCTTCTGAAATGGCCTTACTATCATTACTGTGATTCTCAACTTGTGCTTTTAGACTTTCAATTTCTCTGTTTTTATTTTGTATTTCTTGCTCCAATTTTTTTAAATTTTCACTATTAGCCTGTATATTGGCAACGTTGTGATTATTTACTTGATTCTGAAGCTCATTAATATGCTTTGTCATATTTTCAACTTCATTTGAAACTTTCTCTAGAAACAAATCAACTTCTTCAATGTTATAACCTTTTCTATTAACTGAAAAACTAATATTATCGATCTGATCTTTTGTTATTGCCATATTTCATCCTTTCTTAACTATTTCTTATATTGCTATACTATATAGCAAACTAATTATAATTCTAGTTGCAAATTCTAACACTAACATTGCAATAATCGGACTGATATCTATAGTTCCTCCTATAGGAGGAATAACTCTCCTAAATACACTTAAATACGGGTTGACTATTTTTTGTAAGAATGTATATATCTTATTTAAAGTCCCTGGATATCTGGATTGTGGGAATCATGACAAAATACAATATACCAATAACAACACTGAATATAAATGAACCAAATATGCTAAAAGTTGAGCTAGTGTATAAAAAATCATTTATCTACCTGTCTAGTTTATTGATATCCCTTGATTTTTGCATTGAGCAATTTCACGAGTTGTAAGAGGCTGTCCTATTGTTATAGAATAAATGTCTTTTCCTTCGCAAGTTACATAAGCATTTACCATGCTTGCACATCCAAAAGAAAAATCTAAAAGCTTTCTTTTTAACTCTCTATTCAACTTATTTAAGTTAAGAACAACAGCGTTACCTGCTTTTAAAGCAATGGATATATCTTTTGCAGAATTATAGGTGTCAGGAGTAACAACTTTTAACTTTCTTTCATTATCTGATACTCTTATATTTGAATAATTAGCTTTAAAGTTTTTTGAACGTTCGTTTTCTTTACTAAATGAAGTTGAGCTCTCACTGTTGTCTAATTCATTAGTGTTGTTTTGAGATTTAAAAGCTGATCTGTTTGCAGTATAACCACTTTTATTAATTTGAGCTCTTGTATCTTTATTGTCGTTCTTCTCAAAAATAGACTTAGTATTAGGCTTATTTAAGATGTTATCATCTTTTTTTACGTTAGCTGTATTGGCAAATAAAGCATCTAACCCATGTGACCTTATAGTATTACTTAATTTGTTTTTAAACTCACGATTGTCTTTACTAGAAACTTGTTGATTGTTTTTTATTGTTTGATCATTTTCATTATCGTTTCTTGATGATAATTTTTGCTTTAAATTATTTAAATCTCTTTCTCTCTGTCTTTCAATGTTTGCTGTTTTCTTTTGCTGTACTTGAATTTTGTCTAAACTTTGTCTTAAACTGGAGGATTTATAATTTTTTTTGAGACTTTTAGAAAAACTTTCTAAATTCGACTTTCTTTTTGTTGAGCCGTCTGTTGAATTTTTGTCAAAAATAGATTTTTGTACAGCTCTATGCTGTACTTTAAATCTTTTACTATAAGAATCTCTAGGGTCTATTTTTGAATTATCCTGTTGACCACCAGACTCTAAA
>CAVGFB010000006.1:0-3365 GCA_963628375.1 Gorillivita sp. (SeqCode) | reverse complement strand
CATTGATAGACTTAGGGCTTTTAAGGGTAAATCTGGCGTTTTACTTATTAGCAATCATACATCTTATATTGAAACATATTTAATGTATTGTTGCGTTAGGCTCAAGCAATGGTGTAGGTTTATGGCTCGTTCAACTTTGTTTGATCATAAGTTATTGGGTTGGTTTTTGTCTCGTGCTGGAGTATTTCCAATAAAAAGAGATACAGCTGACACAACGTCTTTAAAACGTGCAGCTAAAATGTTAAAAAATAAAGAAATTGTCGGGATATTTCCTGAGGGGACACGCAGAGGAAAATCCAATAAAGAGCCTTATCTGCATTCTGGTGCTGCTTTTATTGCAAGACTTGGTGGCAATGTTCCTATTTTACCAATGACATGCAGAAATGCTGACAAAATCAAAACAAAAGGTCACTTTATTCGATTTCCTAAAATAACTGTGGAGTTTGGAAACCCTATATTTTTATCTGATTTTAATTTTATTGAAAAGGAAAGAAGATATGAGGCAATTACTTGATACAGTATGAGAGAATGTTTTGCTCTTTTTTATCAGATTAGTCCTGAGAAAGTTGATATGAAATCCCTGTTTCCAAAAACTTATGATTATAGTGAGTTTTTTTTGAAACATCCTATTAAACGTCATAGTGTTAACGAAATTTAATGATAGTCGAAGTTGCAAAAAATACTGGTTCTTGCTTTGGAGTTGATAGAAGCATTCAAAAGGTAAAAGCTGCTTGCAAAAAATATAAGAATGTTGCAGTTTTAGGACAGCTTATTCATAATAAATATGCTATTGATGATTTAAATAAAAAGTTTAATATTCAAACAATTTTAGATCTAAATAGAACAGATTTAAACGAATTTGATTGCCTAATTATTAGAAGTCATGGTATCGGTTTAGACGTTAGGAGTAAATTATCGAACTATGATTTGGAAATTGTTGATGCTACTTGCCCAAAAGTTAAAAATGTTCAAAAAATTGCATCTTTGCTTGCATGTAAATATAATAATGTATTAATTTTAGGAAAAGCAGGACATCCTGAAGTTGAAGCAGTAGTGTCTTATATTATACATTCTGGC
This sequence comes from Gorillivita sp. (SeqCode), assembly GCA_963628375.1. GTDB lineage: Bacteria > Actinomycetota > Coriobacteriia > Coriobacteriales > Eggerthellaceae > Gorillivita. Next base: position 2,288 of record CAVGFB010000006.1, on the reverse strand, counting down.
GCAAATTATTATATTGCAAATAACATCGATCAGCTAAAGGATATTATTCAAAATAAGCTTTTAAATTTAGCCTTTGGTGTTATTTGTCAAACAACACAATCTATGGAATTTTTAAAAAAATCTAAAAAAATTCTTGATGACAGTAATTTAAATTATGAATTAGTAAACACAATTTGTAACGCTACAAATATTAGACAAACATGTGCACAAGAATATTCAAAAAAATGTGATTATGCAATTGTTTTAGGTGGGCTTAATTCATCTAATACTAAAAATCTATATAAGATTTGTAAAAAAAATTGTAAAAATACTATACACATTGAACATCAGTCTCAATTAAGTAAAGATATGATTGAAGAAATTAAAAAATTTAATAAAATTTTTATTTTTGGAGGTGCATCAACTCCTAAATATCAAATTGATTCATTAAAAGATTATCTATTAAATTTATAAATTTTTAAAATTATAAAATGTTATTATAGGTATCCAGAAGGGGAAGTATGGCAAAAAATCTATCTAAAGAAACTGAAGAAAATAAAAAAAAGAAATCTAAACTTAAAAAAAATACACCTCAGTCTAAAACAAATATGGACATTAAACCAAAAAAAAGAGGAAGACCTAAAAAGAAAAAAAACGAGGACATTAGTCCAGATAAACTTGCTCAAGAAGTAGCTCAACTAATTGATCAGACCGATTTTGCAACGTCTAAAAAGAAAAAATCTAAAACTAAATCTAAAGTTAAAGCTGAATTAACTGAAGACCAACAAGACATACAGGATGCTGAAAATTTAGACGATGTTGATATTGAAAAACAAGTCGCTGCCTCTAAAGAAGATATTGAAAACGAAATTGAAGAAGCAGAATCTCTTAATGAGTCAAATATTTTAGATAATATTCCTGATTCTGAGCTGAATGTTGATATATCAAAAGTTGATCTGCCAAAAATTTCTAATAAAAATTCTAGAACTTCAAGACTGCGTGCCAGAAAACGTACAATTGATCAAGGTCCTATTTTGCTTATGAAGGATCCTATTAGAATGTATCTAAAAGAAATAGGTCGTGTTCCTCTTTTGACTCATGCACAAGAAATTTCTTTTGCAAGACAAATTATAATAGGAGAAAGAGCATCAAAAAAACTCGATCAGTTGTATGACGATAGGCAGGCAGGTAAAGATGTTAGCATGAGGGAGATGAGAGAAACTCACAGAAGAGAGCAAATTGGAATTGATGCAAAACAACAATTAATTGAGGCAAATTTGCGTTTAGTTGTTTCAATAGCAAAGAAATATATTGGTCGTGGAATGACATTTTTAGATTTGATCCAGGAGGGAAATTTAGGTCTTATTAGAGCTGTTGAAAAATTTGATTATAAAAAAGGATTTAAATTTTCAACTTACGCTACATGATGAATCAGACAAGCTATAACAAGAGCAATTGCTGATCAAGCTAGAACTATTAGAATTCCAGTACATATGGTTGAAACTATAAATAAGATGACACGTATACAAAGGCAATTTTTGCAAGAGCACGGTAGAGAGCCACTTCCTGAAGAAATTGCTGAAAGAATGGATATAGAACCTGCACGTGTTCGAGAAATTCAGCGTATATCACAAGAGCCTGTATCGCTTGAAACTCCAATTGGCGAAGAAGAGGACAGTCAATTATCTGATTTTATAGAAGACGAAAAGGCAATAGCACCTATTGATGCTGCAAGTTTTAGCCTTTTGCAAGATCAATTAATGAAAGTATTGGGCAGCTTGGGAGAACGTGAAAGAAAGGTTATAACACTACGTTTTGGACTTAAAGACGGACTGCCTCATACATTAGAAGAAGTAGGAGCTGAATTTAATGTAACGCGTGAGAGAATCAGACAAATTGAGAGTAAAACTCTAGCTAAACTTAGACATCCATCAAGATCTTCAAAACTACGTAATTATCTTAGAAATTAAATTAAGTTAAAGGACAGAATATGAGTTATAAATTCAAACTAAATTTATTAAAAAGTATATTTTCTGCAATTTTATCTGCTATTTTTGCTGGAACATACTGTTATTTGGTGTATAATAAAATAATTGATAATCCTCTATATTGAGCTACGTTTGTATTAATTCCTATTGTTTTAGTAACAGGTCCTAAATGGAAGCTGCTACCTGTACATTTTTTGAATGTTTTAATAGGCTTTTTTTTAGGAGGAAGTGTGGCTTACCTTGTTATAAGTCTAGTAAATGACAATATTTATTTTCCAATTGCGTTCGGACTTGGATCTTTAGTAGGAGTGTTTCTTGTAC
>CAVGFB010000005.1:0-2427 GCA_963628375.1 Gorillivita sp. (SeqCode) | reverse complement strand
GGATTGAAGTTAATGAAAATAATATTGTTATTGTTGATCTTAAAACAGGGTCTTCTAATAAGCACTTTGAAAAATTCAAAAACAAATATCCTGACGGAGAAAAATACAATGCTATACAGGGTTTATTATATGCCTATATCTATGAACAAAATAACCATTTAAAAAATATTAATTCTTGTTCGGTTGAATTTAGATACCCAAGATTATTCAATAAAAAAACTAAAACTCCTGATGTAATTAGACATAAATATAACAAAGACTTTTGTGAGGGGCTCTTAGATAAATTAAATAAATCTTTAAAAGGGTTTGAATTTGATAACTTAATTAAAAGTGATGTGCACTCTTCCCTTGAAGAATCTTACTGCAAATATTGTCCGTATTTAAGATTGTGTAATACAAGACTACAGGTAAAATCTAATGAATAAGAACAATTTTGACAGACAGGCAAGAGATTTAATAATTAACGATATTAGGACTAATTATTTTGTTGAAGCTGGTGCAGGCAGTGGAAAAACAACATGCTTGGTTAGCAGAATGGTAAATATGGTTTTATCGGGAATTAAAGTAGATAAAATCTGTGCAATTACCTTTACAAAAGCTGCAGCAAATGAATTCTATGAGAGGTTTTTAAAAAAATTAATCGAGCTCAGAGATAAATCAAAAAACAATAAAGAAAATGAATTGCTAAATAATGCTATAAAAAATATAGACATGTGTTTTTTAGGGACTATGGATTCGTTTGTAAATACAATTATGCACGAATACCCAATTGAAGCAGGAATTCCTACTAACTCAAAAGTTATTCAAGATACTAAAAGTTATAAAACTCTAGTAAATAATCAACTTACAAAATTAATTGACAGATGTGAAACCAATAATGCAAACTCTCATGAACTAGAACTTTTTGAAAAGTATAAGTACGCTGCTTATTATAATTCTAACTTTAATAAAAATGTAGTTGATATATGCTCAGAGACCTTAACGAATCTAAGAGATTATAGTATTAAGTACACGCCCCAAAATATAAACTCAAAAAGCAAGTTTGATAGTTTTGAAAAAAATTTTAAATATGATAAACAAATTATTACAACACTTTGTAATGTTGCTCATAAATACGTAATCTTAGACAAGCCCGATAGTAAACAATACCTATATCTTGATAATTTAATTCAAGTATCAAATATATTAAAAATGAATTGAGATGAGGCAATATCTTATAATTATGGGCTTGACAGCGCAATCTCGTCTATAAATGCGAAGATAAGATTTAGTAGCAATATTGTTGATGACAATCCTGAACTTAACAATATTATTGTTCAAAAAAATGGCAAAGCAAAGCTGCTAAAAGAGTACAGAGACAATTTGTTAAAAAAAATATATCAACTCAAGTTTGACATTGCAATGACATTTATTGTAGATTTTTCAAAATATCTTTTTGAGGCACTTAAAAAAACTGGCAATTTAACATTTTTTGATTATAAATATTACTTTCGTAATTTATTAAAGAAAGACATAGAATCTGGAGCTCAACTCATTGATTACATTACATCAAAACATAGATATTATCTTCTAGATGAGTTTCAAGACACTCCCCCTATACAATCAGAGATATTTTTCTACCTTTCTGCAAACACTAAGGATAAAGATTCTATAAATTCAGACTGAACCAAGTGTATCCCCAGAGCAGGATCATTGTTTATTGTTGGAGATCCAAAACAATCCATATATAGATTTCAAAATGCTGATATACAAAATTACAAAAAAGTACAAAATTTATTTACTACAGAAGGTTCAAAACAATTACAACTTACATGTAATTTTAGGTCCTCTAAAAAATTATGTAGTTATTTTAATCAAGTTTTTGGAAATAAGCTTTTCTCAAAAAATTCTAACGATAAAAATTACGAATTAAAACAAGGAGATTATTACGATATCCCGCTTGAGGTTAACTTTGAAGATAATGAATGTTTTGGCGGTGTGTTTAAATACTCTATAGATAAGTCGGAACATACAGAAACCAACACATCAACTAATAAAAAAATTAATTATGACCTTTATGATGCAGAATGTGTATGTACAATTATCAATACCTTGATTTTAAATGGTAAATATCAACTTAAAGAAAAAACATCAAACGGTGATTTTATTAAAAGAAAAATTCAGCCGTCTGACATTATGGTTATTACAAAAAATAAAAAAGAATTGAATTTCATACTTGATGAGATGATAAAACAAAATATTAGCACGCAAACAAATGGTTGCACATCTTTTAAGACATGCCCTTCTCTGCTTGAACTGTCAAACATTTTTAACGCTGTCACAAATGATCAAGAAAATATAAGTTTATATGCCACACTTACGGGAAGGATTTTTAACTTATCTGACAATGATATATACCTATTAAAACAAAATATTACAAATTTGACT
>CAVGFB010000004.1:0-4812 GCA_963628375.1 Gorillivita sp. (SeqCode) | reverse complement strand
GAACATATGTTATATGCTTGCAGCCCATTAAATCCAAATGCATAACATAAAATTAAACAAATTGCAAAAACAATTCCTATCGTTCTTGATCCAAGTGCTTGTTCAATATAATATGCAGGTCCTCCTCTAAACTCGCCCTTGTCATCTTTAATTTTTCAAATTTGTGCTAATGTAGATTCAATAAAAGCAGAAGCAGCACCAATAATTCCCATAATTCACATTCAAAACACAGAACCAGCACCACCTGTCAACGATGCTGTTGTGACACCCGCTATAGCACTAGCAATACCAGCAATATTTCCAGTCCCTACTCGACTAGCAGTAGATATCATCATAGCTTGAAATGAAGATATAGAACTTTTTCCTTTGACATGCTTTTTTTCGAATAATTGTCTAAACATATCGCGAAAATATCGAATTTGTACGAATCTTGTCCTTATTGTAAAATAAAGGCCAACAAACAAAAGTACCCAAAGTAAAATGTAGCTATATAAAATATTACTAACAAAACCTGTTAAACTAACTAAAGTAGAATGTAAATCCATATAAATTCCTCAATTCTATAAACAAATCTCGATACAAAATACAGCTGTGAATTATACTAAGATTATGATTTTTTTATACACTTATTTTTAAGCAGAATGAAAAACTGTATCTAAATAATAAATTACAAAGAATCCATAAATTCAGTAACTTTATCTATCATACTTTCAGAGCTTGCTACTACTACATCGTCTCCTTGATATATCACAGTATCTGGCCCTACAACCTCCATGGTATCTTCATAAGACACGGCAATAATTATAGAATTTGAAGGCATGTCTACATCCTTTGCGAGTACACCCTCATCACTTGTCTTGAGCTCTTTTATATGATGCTTTGTAATAACAACATTACTTTGCAAAAGAGCGATTGTAGACTTCATGCTTATTCCAAGTGCTTCTCCTTCAATAATATTAGAAATAAGAAGAGTTGAAGCAACAGGTTCAATACCCACCCTTTCAAATATTTTTATATTATTTGGGCTATTTACTCTAGCAATACATCTATCAACAAAATATACTCTTTTAGCAACCTCACAAGCAACAAGATTAACATCGTCATGTCCGCTCACAGCAACAAAAATATCAGCCTGTTTAATTCCTGCATCTTCAAGATATCTACTATCACAACCATCGCCATTAATAACCAAGTATTGCCCACTAAGATATGCTGACAGACGCTCAGATGTTTTTTTGTCCTTTTCAATAACGGCAACTTCATTACCTTTTTTAAGTAATGTATTGGCTAAATATTGCCCTATTTTTCCGCCACCTGCTATTACAACATACATATTCTCTCTCCAAATTTTAATTTAAAATATACTTTTTAAATTCAGGCATCACGTCTTTACCTACACATGCAATAATTGTATCTCCACTATACAAAATAGTATCATTTACTGGAATAGAATTCAAACTTCCATCTGCTCTCTCATATGCTACTATCTTAATTGAATGTTCATATTCAAGATCAGAACACTTAATATGCATACTGTCTGTACTTGACAAATCTAAGCAAAATTTTAATAATGAATAGTTCCCAAATTGCAGAAATTCAAATCCAACTTCTGATTTTGTTCTATCATATATTTGCTCTGCGACAAGATTAGTGCCACAAACATATTGTATTCCCAGTTGCATATAAGGTCGCTCAAAATCAGGATTATGCAAACGTGATATTATCTTTTTAACATTAAAAATCCTTTTAGCAACTTCGCATGTCATCAAATTAATATTATCATAACTTGTAACAGCTAGCAAAGTGTCACACACTTCAATACCAGCTGTTTTTAATACATCCTCATCATAACCTAAACCTAAAACAGTACTACCATTAAAATTAGTACCAAGGTGAGAAAAATTATTTTCGTCTATGTCAATTACACATATATTATTTACTTCTTTCGATAGTCTATCTGCTAATTTAGAGCCTACTCTTCCACATCCTACAATGATATAATTACTCATAAAGCCTCCATTAATAAACTAGTTTTTGCTCTCAAGCATAATATTATATGCATCCGTTTTTGAAATATCAAACATGATAGATAAGATTTTAGAAATGTTTGTTTTTTTTAGTCCAGCTTTTTCCAATAAACAATAAGTTTTAAGGAATTTTTGCATGTTTATTTTAGGGTTGTTTAATTTTTTAGAATTTGCGTCAATAACTAAAGTTATCTCCCCTAAAATTTTATCCTTACCTTTTAGGTGATTATACAAATTTAGCGGAGTATCAACAAAAACTTCTTGATGAATTTTAGTCAACTCTCTTGCAAAGCATACAAGTCTATCAGGTACGATATCCTTTAATATACTAAGTGTTTTAACAACTCTCTTAGGGCTCTCATAAAAAACAAGAGCAGAATCTAAGTAAAGCAAAGTATTAATTAAATTAACAATTTCTTGCTCTTTCTTAGGTAAAAAACCTCCAAAATATATATTTTTTGTACTAAATCCACTTAAAGCAAAAGCACTTACATAGGCACAAGCTCCTGGGACTACATCAACCTTGACGTTATTTTTATGTGCTAACTTAACTAAGTAAGAACCTGGATCAGAAATACAAGGCATACCTGCATCTGTACAATACGCAACACTTTTCCCGTCTTTTACATAATCTATAATTTTTTTACATACAAGACGTATGTTGTTCTCATCACATCTTTTTACAGTATTTTTAATATCTAAAAGCTCAAGTAATTTTTTTGTAGTGCGAGTATCTTCACAGTAAATCACATCAACAGACGACAAAACACTCTTGCATCTATCTGTTGTGTCAGATAGATTTCCAATAGGTGTTGCGCATAAATATATTTTGTTTTCTAATTCCATATTCTCTAATAATTATACAAACTTAAATATTTATTCTAACTACACTTAAAATTATAACACCTATGCATATAAAAGGTGCAAAAGCAGCAGTGTTACTTTTGTCTCTACGCAATAATCTCCTGAATAACACATACATACAAAATAGAACAGATGACATTGTTAATATAAATAAAGACTTCATCAACCCTACATATAGTGTTATTGAAAACAATAGTTTAATATCTCCCATTCCAAAAAAATTTTCTGTAGTTCTAAATAATTTTTTACTTAAAAATATAACTCCGATTAAAAGCAGCAAGACAATAATGCCATAAAGAACTGGAGTCATAAAATCTTGAATCCACTCAGACAAATTAATATCAAGAAACTGATTTAATACAAAATATAAGCTTAAACCTTTAATAAAAAGTCAAAAACAAAGTAGTTCTAAAATAATTCAATTAGGAATTTTCTTTGTTTTAGCGTCAATTATTGCCGCTATAAATACAAAAATATTAAGATTTAAAACTTGTAATAAATAAAGTCAATAACTTAGCATCAACTACATCTTCACAGGAGCAGAAACACCAAGTAAATATAAAGTTAACTCAAGGATAATTCTAGTTGCATCACATAGTGACAACCTAGCTTTTCTCAAATTTCTGTCTTTTTCCATAACACGACATTCTGTATAGAATTTGTGAAACTGTGAAGCTAATTTCTTAGAATAGTTAACCAATTTATGGGGAGATCTTGTTTCTGCTGCAGATATTAAAGAATTTTTAAAATTATTTAGCACGCGAGCAAGCTCAACCTCAGAATCTTTTGTCAAATATTCTAGATTTGTATCAATACTTGCAACTTTGTTTGCAACATCAGTCATTGGAAGAATAGAAAGCTTAGCTTCGTCAGCACCTGTTGCTTCAAAAGCTCCACTTCCAAATCCAAAATTGCTTGTTGCATTTGCTCCGAGATCAATATATGCACGACGCAAAATTGAGCATATTCGAGCATGAGCATATTGAACATAATAAACAGGATTTGTAGAATCTTGTTTTTTAGCAAGTTCAATATCAAAATCAATCGGTTGTGTACTACTTTTTGACAGCATCAAAAACCTTGTAGCATCAACTCCAACCTCATCAATAAGCTCCTCAAAAGTAATCATGTTGCCACTTCTCTTGCTCATTCTAACTTCTACGCCATCTCTGTACAAATTAACAAGCTGTCCTAAAATTACTTCAAATGAACTTTCTTCTTTGTTAAATGCTTTTACAAACGCTTTACACCTTGATATATATCCATGATGGTCAGCACCTCAAATATCAATTAAATGGTCAAATCCACGATTGTATTTATCAAAATGGTAAGCAATATCGCTCATAAAGTAAGTATATGAACCATCACTTTTAATTAATACTCTATCTTTATCATCACCTAATTTGGACGTAGCAAACCAAGTTGCGTCATCTTTTTTATAAATTAAGTTATTGTTGTTTAAATAATCTAGAGCATAATCAATCTTACTTAAACCATTTTTGTCATTGACATACAGGGAAGATTCGCTAAAAAATATCTTAAAATCATTACCAAACTCATCCAGAGTTTTTTTAATTTTATTCATCATGGATTTATATCCAACACTTTTAAAATGATTAATAACTTCATCATCAGATGTGTCTTTTAAGTTACTTGGAACTCATTTGTCTTTGTCTTGATTATAAATCTCCCGTGCTAAATCAACTACATATTCCCCACCATAACTATCATCATCAAGTTCTACATCCATACCACATATTTGCAAGTAACGAGTATATAGTGACTTAGCAAAAAGTTGCATTTGTACACCATGATCGTTTATATAAAACTCATCATAAACACTAAAACCCAAGTGACCTAAAATTCTTGAAATACTATCTCCTAATGCAGCCCATCTACCATGGCCAACATGCATGGGGCC
>CAVGFB010000003.1:0-13879 GCA_963628375.1 Gorillivita sp. (SeqCode) | reverse complement strand
TGAACTACAATTTCTAATATAAATTATTTGCCTACAATGTTTAGAGCTATATTTGAGGCTGCGTTTGATTGACAAGCTATTATTGGGGCGTTTTCTGGTTCTGTTGTTTTATTTGGCATGAAACGAGGTCTACTATCAAATGAGGCAGGCATGGGGTCAGCTCCAAATGCTGCAGCTACTGCATCTGTTTCGCATCCTGTAAAACAAGGATTAATACAAAGTTTATCTGTATATATTGATACTATGATAATTTGTACATGTTCTGCTGTAATAGTATGCTTATATTTAGTAAAAGACCCTGTCAGTGCAAGTCATTTGGATGGGATTCCACTGGTACAACAAGCAGTTCAAAATTCTGTTGGTGTTGTAGGAATTCACTTTATTGCATTTGCTATTTGCACCTTTGGATATGCCGCTATTATGGGTAATTATTTTTATGCAGAGTCTAATTTTAAGTTTATAACAAAAAATAAAACTGCCTTGTATGTATTTAGGGTATTTTGTTTGATGGCTGTCATGCTAGGATGTGTAAATTCCTTTGATTTAGCTTGAAATTTGGCTGATGTTTTTATGGGCTTTATGGCTTTTACAAACTTATGCTCAATCTTTCTATTAAGAAAGTGAGCTATTGCTGTATTTAAGGATTATGAAGTTCAAAAAAAGCAAGGCAAAGATCCTGTATTTTTAGCTTCAAATATTGAGGGGATGCCAAAGTGTCAATGTTGAACTACCAAAAATCTATCTAATTATAAATTATCAATTAAGGAAGACGTTTTAAGTGCAAAGCTTAAATAGTATTTAATCTATACATGCAATATGTCTCAAACTATTCTTCTCCAATAGGGAAGATTCTTCTATGTGCTGATGAAACTAGTCTTTTAGGTCTTTGATTCTATGACCAAAAGAATTTTGCTTCAATTCTTAATGATAATTACGTAAACCATGAATCTAAATTGTTAAAAGATACAAAGTTTTGGTTGGAGAATTATTTTAATGGGGGAGTAAAAGAGTACAAGTTTCCTATAAGCTTATATGGAACAGAATTTCAAAAGCTAGTTTGAAGCTCTTTGTTAAAAATTCCATATGGAAAAGTCAATACATACTCTAAGATTGCCAACAAAGTTGCAAAAGTAAAGAAAGTTGAAAAAATGAGTGCAAGAGCAGTAGGTTCTGCAATTGGCAAAAACCCAATTTCTATAATTGTTCCATGTCACCGTGTAATTGGAGTTAACAGCAGTTTATATGGTTATGCTGCAGGTCTTGATAAAAAGAAGTATTTGCTTGATTTAGAGGGTGTTGAGGTTTAAAGTAAAACAAGAGCTATAGTAAAAAAATTAGCTTTTGCCTTCCTTTTGTTTTTTTAATCCTCTTCAAACGCTTTTTTTAGTTTTTCTTGAATTTCACTAACATTTACCATATTATTAAGTCCAATAGCTCTACCTGCTTTTTCTGCGTTTTGGACAAGATCCGCACTGCATATAAAAAGATCAGCTGCACCAGGAACTACATCATCAATTGTAGAATGTTCAACCGTAACACCATCTATTCCAAGATTTTTTAAAGCTTTCTTTGCATTCATCTCCATAATATAAGAAGTTCCCAAACCAGAACCACAAAAACACATTATTTTTTTAATCATTATTTTCTCCTTTAATTTAAATATAAAAAATAGCTTATATTTTTGGCTTTTCTTTTCTCTTTAGCAGATTATAGATAATTGGAAGTAGAAATAATACTAAAATAATTCCAAGCATCGCATCTCCACTTACAAATTTTGTAAGGTTACCAAAAATTATACCTACAATTGTAAAATCCGTATCAGAATAGGTTGTATTTGCAAATCCCATAGAGCTTAATACTGGATACATTCCTGCAATCAAAAAAGTAGCAATCACACCATGTACAAAAGCACCTGCTATACAGCCTTTTAAGCCCCCTCTTGCATTACCACAAACTCCTGCTGTTGCTCCACAAAAGAAGTGAAGAACTGCACCTGGTAGTACAATAGCAACAGATAGACCTGCATTTCCCATTAGTGCAAGAACAATCAACGCAACAATTCCACCAGCGAATGAACAGAAAAACCCTATCAATACCGCATTTGGTGCATAAGGGAATACAATAGGACAATCTAGTGCAGGCTTTGCATTTGGAACTAACTTTTCTGAAATCCCTTTAAACGCTGGAATAATTTCATTAATAAGCATACGAACACCAGACAATACAATGTAAATACCAGCAGAAAAAGTAATGGATTTAATAATTGAGTAAATAATTCAGTTGTCCTCGCCAATGATTTTTGATGCTTCGTTCTGGGCTGTAAATACAGCTGCTCCAGAAACAACGATGTAACACAAAAACATTGAAATAGCTATAGATACAGTATTTTCTCTTAGGAATGACAAAGACTTCGGGAATTTAATGTCCTCTGTTGTTTTTGTGTTTTCGTCTCTTCCAAACAATTTTCCAATTTGAGCACTTAATCAATAACATCCACTTCCAAAATGTCCAAGTGCAAGGGAGTCGTCTCCTGTAATCTCATTGATTGTTGGCTGCATAATTGCTGGAAATATAGACATAACAAGTCCTAGAAGCAATGCTCCTGCAATAATGAGCCTGACATCTTCCAGCCCACTAATCGATAAAATAATAGCAATTAAACATGCCATATATAACGAGTGATGTCCAGTTAAGAATATGTATTTTAGTTTGGAGAATCTGGCTAGCACAATATTTGCACACATCCCAAGTGCAAATATTGAAGCTGTTTGAACTGCATAGCTATTTAAGGCTACTGAGGTGATCGCTTCATTGTTTGGTACAACACCTTCTACGTGAAATGCAGCTTGAAATAATTCACCAAATGGGGTAATAGAATCTTGGACTACATTAGCTCCAGCGTTAAGAACTATAAAACCAAGTATAGTTTTAATTGTTCCTTTAATGCAAGTTTGCAGGTTCTGTCTTTGCAGTAGTAATCCTAACAATGCAATGAGTCCTACAAAAATTGCTGGTGTTGACAAAACTTGTTGAATAAATTTTAAAACTTCAAGCATAATCTCATTCCTTTCACGTTGTTAAAAATTTTTAAAATATTGATATAGTGTTTGCTCATTTTGAGATTTCAATATTTTATCTACTTTTGCATCATTAGACAATAATTCTGATATTTTTGCTAGGGCTTCTAGGTGTTCGTTGTTTTCTTTTGCTGATAGAGTTATAAAGAGTCTAGGAGTTGCATTCTTTCCATCAAATTTTACGCCTTTATGAAATAATGTAATAGCAATCTGTGTTTTTATTGCGCCTTGTTCTGGTCTGGCGTGTGGCATCGCAATATCATCAGATATTACAAAATAAGGACCTAGCTTCTCAACATTTTCAATGATCCCATCTTTATAGCTAGTTTTTACATAACCACCATTTTCTAGCGGTTGCGTTGAGATTTTTATTGCTTCTCGTCAGCTATGTGATTCTTGACAAATTTGTACGTTTTCTAATTTTACAAGTGTCATTTGTTCCTTTATAAAGTGTCTTTATCTTTTTATTCTATATTCTAAATAAATCAAATAATTTTATCATGTGTCATGTTTGTTGAAACTTAAATTCTAAAAACAATGATGAAGAAATTCCTTAAGATAAAAAATAATCCCATATATTAATCTATATATGGGATTATTAAAGTTTGTTGTATTTGTACTTTATATTATAGTTATTTTTTAATTGCTTTAAACGCTGCTGCTTGTGCTGTCATTCCTCTTTCGGAAGCTAATCTTTCAATAGAAGAAGCACCAAAGAACCCGTCTATTTCTGGCACGTTCTTAATGATAAAGGCGGCATCTTCAGGATCTGCAATTGGCCCGCCATGACAAATTACCATAATATTAGGATTTACTTCTTTGCCTGCTTTAATAATTTCACGAATTTTTACACAACAATCGTCTAGGGTAAGTGCAGTTTCTGCTCCAATTGTCCCTTTAGTTGTAAGTCCCATATGAGCTACTAGACAATCTGCTCCAGCTTCTGCCATTGCTTTTGCTTGTTGTGGGTCAAATACGTATGGGCATGTAATCATATCGAGCTTATGTGCTTCTCTTATCATATCAACTTCAAGATCATATCCCATGCCAGTCTCTTCAAGATTTGCTCTAAAAGTGCCGTCAATCAGTCCTACTGTAGGGAAATTTTGTACTCCATTAAAGCCTTGATTTTTTAGGTCTTTTAAGAACAAGTCCATAACACGAAACGGGTCTGTACCACAAACTCCAGCAAGTACTGGTGTCTTTTTAACAATTGGTAATACCTCTGCTCCCATTTCTTGAACAATTTTATTAGCATCGCCATAAGAAAGCAGGCCTGACAAAGAGCCTCTTCCAGCCATTCTAAATCTTCCAGAGTTGTATATAATAAGCATATCAACATCTGCTTTTTCACTGCATTTTGCAGTGATACCTGTACCTGCTCCTACACCAACAAGAATTTTACCTTGTTTTACTTGTGATTTGAAATCTTCTAAAATTTCACTTCTTTCTTTTCTTAACATAATTTATCCTTTCCTTCTATTTTTTATATTTTTATATTTTCCATATAATCAATAAGTTTTTGAGCTGCTGCTTCAGCAAACTCCTTGTCATTTATATTGTTATTCATTTCGATAACTTCTATCTTATCTCTATTTACCTTATCTTTCAACGTTTCAAATAGAATATTATCTTCTTCTGGCCCATAAAATGGTTGACCTTCAGCATCAATTGCAGATACTCCTTTTAACGGAATAAAAACTGATGTTTTATTAGTTGCCATGTTAAGCTTATCTGCAATTGCTTGTCCAATTTGTATATTTTCGTCTTTTGTTGTCCTCATTAATGTTACCGTTGGATTGTGTTTATATAAATTTCTATTTTTAAATTTTTCTGGCACCGTATCATATGGACCAAAATTAACCATATCAAGTGCTCCTACAGACACAACTTGTGGAACTTTATTTTTTGGTGCAGCTTCACACCTCTCAGATCCTGCTGCTAAAACACCACCAACAATCTGATCACATCATTCTGTTGTTGTTAAATCTAGTACACCTTTAAAAAACCCTGCATTTATTAGAGCTTCCATTGTTCTACCACCAGTTCCAGTTGCATGAAATACCAAAACCTCATACCCACGATTTTCTAGGTAATTTTTTGCATACGTCACGCATTTAGTCGTTACTCCAAACATTGTAGCTGCAACAAGAGGGTGTTTGTCTTCAATGTCTTCTTCTAAATCACTTTGCATTTTAACCATCCCACAAATTGCTAATACAGCATTTTTAAAGATTGTTTTTGAAATTTTGTTTAGACCTGCAACATCAACAATTGACGGCATCATGACAATATCACTTGTTCCTACATACTGTGATACGTTTCCAGATGCCATTGTTGACACCATCACCTTTGGTACACCGATCGGAAGAGAGCGCATTGCTGGTGTAACCATAGAAGTTCCACCCGAACCACCAAAGGATAAAATACCATCAAATCTCCCATCTTTATATAGTTCAGGAACAATTTTTTTCATACCTTCGGATAGCTTTTCGGTTGCTAGTGCCCTATCTATCTTTTTTATTATCTGATCAATATCATGCCCTGCAGCAGCTGCTACTTCTTTATTAGAAATGTCTGGTTTGAATTTAGGTTCAAAAACACCTGTATGTATCATCAAAGTATTTAAACCAAGTTTTTCTACAAGTTCTTTAACATATTTGTATTCATCACCTTTTGTGTCAAAAGTTCCAGCGATAGCTATCGTTTTCATCTGTTTTCCTTTCAATTGAGCTTATAGTTCTTGTCTACTAATGTATTAAAATTGTGTTATTTATTTTTTTACTTGCCTTAAATTGACTAATTATATCAATATAATCAAATTTTGCATTTCTTTTATTTATTGAATTAAATATATATCTAAGCATTTTAAATTTTTACTTTCGGATTGGTATATTGTCCATGGTTTTTAGTCCGTCTTCCACATTCTATAGCAAACTTCGGGCATCGATGCAAGCAGCCCAGACACATCACACACTTTTCCTTTATCCAGACAGGTTTTCGATTCTGCATTTGAATTGCTTGTACTGGACATTTTTTTCACATAAGCCACAACCAATACAGTTTTCATTGACAGAGAGTCTTCTTGTAAGTCGTGCTTTTCGGTTATAGATTGGTTGAGCAATTCTTTTTACTACAAAAGCTGGTAAAGAATGCTCCATTTTTTTATTGTGTGTTCTTTCCTGAACACATTTTATAATTGTTTCTATTTCAGTTTCAGTATTTTTTGTGAATTTTTTTTGTTTCTTTTTTGTAGAGATATTAAATACAGGGGTATAGGTATCAACCATACGAACAGAATAAAAGGCATCAACATCTCGATTTTGTATTGCTTCATTTACTAATACTCCGATTGCTCCCGGAGTTGTGCCATATGTCGTAATAAAATACAAATAATCTGTATGAAACTGTGACTTTTTTAGAAAATCGCATACTATACTAGGCAATCCTCAAAAGTAGGTCGGACTTATTATTCCTATCTGCTTATCGGCAAATCTATACTTGTTTTCTATAATACAGTCTTCAATTCTTTTCGTTTCTTCATGGATATTTTCTGAGATACGTCTAGCAACGTATTTGCTGTTTCCTGTAGCTGAGAAATATAAAATCATGCTCTCATCTCCTAACTATGTATTATTCTTAAATAAATTATATCAATATGACCTATTTAAGTAGTTTTATTTAGAATTAAAGCTTTGATATAACCATTTTATAATAATTTCCAAAATATGTTAGTGCGTCAATTATAGGGAGCATTTTTCTGCCTAGTTTAGTTAAGCTATAGTGGAACCTAATATTTTTGCAGCAGATGATGAGGGAATTTCATTTTTTTGCATTCAGACTAAAGAAAATTCTTTAGAAAAATTTACTGGCGATGATACTGTTGTTTATTAATTTCATCAGGTATTAATGATACGGTCAGGTTTTGGCTATATCATTAAAATCTTTTTATTTCGTTCTATTTAATAAAACTACAGTCTCAACGTGATAAGTTTGAGGAAACATATCAACTGCACAAATATTTTCTATTTTGTAATTTACTGTTGCGTTTGAATTATTGCTGTTTTTAGGATTAGAAAATTCTTTTAAATCACGAGCTAGAGTTTCTGGATTGCAGCTAACATATATAATTTTTTTTGGTTTTAAGTCACAAATTTGTTCGATTACATGACTAGACAATCCCTTTCTTGGAGGGTCAACACAAACTATGTCTATCTTTTGATCGTTAAATATAGACTTAAGCGATGTTTTATAAATGTTTTCACATATAAATTTTATGTTATTAATGTTGTTCAATTTAGAGTTTTCGTTTGCGTTTTTTATAGCACTTTCTACAACTTCAATGCCGTATACAAATTTTAATCTTTGTGCTAAAAGCAGGGTTATTGTTCCTACTCCACAATAAAGATCAAGAGCAACATCATTTTTGTTTAAACTAACAAAATCACATATAACTTTAAAAATCTTTTCAACGCCATCTCGGTTAACCTGAAAGAAAGAATTAACATCAATTCTAAATTTAAGATTTAAAATTTTATCTTCAATAAACAATCTTCCGTATACAAGGCTATTATCATTACTTAAAATATTATTGTTTTTAGTAGTGTTTACGTTTTTAACAATGCTTTTGCATTCAGGAATGTGTTGATTAATATAACTTATAAGTTGTTTTGTATAAGGTAGATTATTTTTGTTAATAACAAGACAAATCATTACATCATTTTTATAATTTGCACGAATTATAAGCTCTCTTAATATTCCTTTATGCGTAGTTTCATTATATGAGCTTATGTTGTACTTCTCTATTCACAAACGCAGGTAATGTAGAGTTTTATTAATAATATTTTCTTGCAATAAACATTTATCTATATCGATCACATCATGACTTCGTGGCTTAAACATTCCTATTTTGCCATCTCTTACAGGAAACGATGCTTTATTCCTATAGTTAAACTGATTATCACATGGAATAACCTTATTTACTTTTATATTAAGGTTCCCAATTCTTTTTAAAGCGTTGTTTATTTTTTCTGCTTTAAAACTTTTCTGCTCGTTGTATTTAATATGTTCTAAACTGCACCCTCCACAAAACTTGTAATGTTTGCAATTTGGTGCCCTTCTAAATTCTGATGTTTTATAAATTTTAACTATTATGGCTCAAGCAAAAGATTTCTCTACTTTAACGATTTTTGCAAGTATTTCTTCATTTTTAATAGCGTTTTTAACAAAAATTGCAATGTTTTTATAGTGTGCAACACCAAAGCTCTTGCTTGTATAGCCATCGATTTTAAGTTTAAGTTCTTGATTTTTTTGTAAGTTTATATGAGAATTTTTCATCCAAAATATTATAATGTGGAAATCTTCAAGTTATTAAATGTTTTAAATAAAATTTATTTAACAAAAATAAAATGTTTGATTTTTTAAAATATGTTTCATTTGTTGACATATTTAATATGTCAATTTTGATTGTTTTTACAATATGTTATATTTACCAATATTTCTACATTATTGTTGGTCTTATCAGAGATATTAAATTTCCAGAAGCTAAAAAAAATCATATATTTGCTTCAATTATATGTGCCAGAAATGAAGAGCAAACAATAGGTAATTTGATTGATAGTATAAAAGCGCAATCTTACCCAAAAGACAAGCTTGATATTTTTGTAATTGCTGATAATTGTACAGACAACACCTCACAAATCGCGCTTAGCAAGGGAGCATATGTAATACCTAGAAAAAACGACAAACTTGTTGGCAAAGGCTATGCGATGGATTATGGTCTTAATGTTATTATGCGTCAGATGATGGGTGTCCCTGCAGCTGTAATGGGTACAAGTATATGCAAAAAAGCTCAAAGTGCCACTATTTTAGCACCTAAAGGAAAGAAGGTTTTATTTCCGAATAATAAACTTACTGACGATTTTTTTGAAAATCGTAGCTGTTCATCTGATTATAAAATGCATAAAGAGAACGAGGCGTTTGATATTTCTAACTACGATACACCTGGTGACGGTAGAGGTTATGAGGCATTTTTTATTTTTGATGCGGATAATGTTTTGGACAAAAACTATTTTGCAGCAATGAATAAAGCTTATGATGTGGGTTTTAGTGTATGCACTAGTTATAGAAATGCAAAAAACTGAGACCATAATTGAATAAGTAGTGGATATGCAACATGATTTATGCGTGAAGCTAGATTTTTAAACCAGCCTAGATGCGCACTACATACTTCATGTAGCGTGAGTGGTACAGGCTTTTACGTTGATAGCAGAATTATTCTTAAAAATAAAGGTTGAAAATGGTTCCTATTGACAGAAGATATTCAGTTCGCATCCCAAAATATAATTTCTGCTAATAGAATTGGCTATGTTCCCGATGCTATATTATATGACGAGCAACCAGTTAAACTAATCGACAGTTGAAACCAACGTTTTAGATGAACTCGTGGGTTTTATCAGGTTTTTGCCTATTATGGCGGTAAATTATTTAAGCATATATTTACAAACCCAAGAGGACATAAATTTGCCTGTTACGATATGTTAATGACAATAGCACCTGGTATGTTGCTTACTATAATATCTCTTATCTTTAATGCAGTTGTGATATTTTTAGGGATAATTGGAGTTTTATCAATTGGAATGTGTATTTCTTCGTCTCTCACCTCTATACTTTTTTGCATTGTGAATTTTATATTGTTAATGTTTATTTTTGGGCTTATTACCATTTTTGTCGAGTGAAACAATATCAGGGCAACGAGCTTTAAAAAGGTTAAATCAATTTTTACTTTTCCATTTTTTATGCTCACATATATTCCGCTTGCAGTTGTAGCACTATTCAAAAAGGTTGAATGAAAGCCTATAAAACATACCTTTACAGTTAACATTGAAGACTTTAAAGACCATAAATCTAAAAAATAAATCTACTCTGTATTTATATCTATGAATAAATTAAGTTCTAATAAAATAGGTGTATTCGACTCGGGCATAGGTGGGATGACAGTTCTAAGAGAGCTTGCACTAAAGTTTAGGTCTTGCCAGTTTGTGTATATAGGCGATAGTGCTTATTTTCCATATGGGGAGCTTGACAGCAATACCCTAAACAAAAGAGTTTTAAAATTTTGCGAATATTTTGCCTCTATTAAGTGTTGCGTAGTTGTTATTGCATGTAACACTGCCACCAGCATATGTTTTAATACTGCTTCTAAGTATTTAAAACAATTTAATATACCCGTTGTTGGTGTTATTGAACCAGGAGCACATGCTGCTGTAGGTGCTAGTAAAAATAAAAACATTGGTGTTCTTGCAACTAACGTTACTGTAAATTCCCATGCATATAAATACGCTATACAAAATCTTGACAATAAAATTAATGTTCATGAAGTTGCAGCACCTTATTTAGTAAAGCTTGCAGAGAACAAAATTTCTAATACAAATTGTAATTTAGACACTCTGAAATACGATAATGAAACAGTTAAAAATTATTGTCAAGAACTAATCAAATACAATGTCGATACAGTCCTTCTAGGGTGTACGCATTTTCCTTTAATAGTAGATTTACTACGAGATCAATTTAGTGAAGATATAACTTTTGTATCATCTGCATACGAAACAGCAAAAAGTCTAAAAAACATATTGTTTAGCAAGATGTGTGTTTCTTGCAATAATCAAAGTCAAAACAATAAAGAGTTAAATTTAAATAGATTTGAAATATTTACAACTCATGATATAAAAAATAATAGATATAAATTTAAATCTGTTTTTAAGCTATTGTTTGATACAGAAGATGTAGATGTAAACTTACTTTCTATTTAGCATGAATATTATAGTTGCAACTAATAATAACGATAAGGCTTTAGAATTGTCCTATCTTTTAGATATACCTATTGAGGGTGTTAAGACTCTAAAAGATGCAGATATTAAATCTGATCCTGAAGAAACTGGTTCAACATTCCTAGAAAATGCAAAAATAAAGGCCTATGCTGCAAGACAATATATTTTTGACCATGACATGAAACAATTTTATTCATGATGTATTTTAGCTGATGACAGCGGGCTATGTGTCGATATTATTAACTCAGAGCCAGGAGTTTATTCAGCGCGGTATTCTAAACGAGGAAACGACTATATATATAACAAGAAGAAAACAATTGCTCAAAACAATAATGCAAAGTTATTAAAGAAATTAAAGAATTATGACATAAATAAGAGAAGTGCACATTTTGAAACATCTTTAGTTTTACTAAGACCTTATAATCTTAAAAACAACAATAATCATCACAATATATGTGATTATAAAGAAATTAATATACATGGTATATGCAGAGGATTTATTGGTTTTAAAGAAGAAGGCTCAAATGGTTTTGGTTATGATCCTATCTTTTTTCCTGAAAAATATAAAGGGCATAAAACTTTAGCTCAGCTAAGCTTTACTGAAAAGCAATCTATTAGTCATAGGGCTGACGCAATATATAAATTAAAAAACTTAATTAAGATTGACGATTTATAGAAATTTATGTTAAAGATAAAACAAATTACAAAATCTTACTGCTCTGGAGATTTTGAGCAAAAAGCGTTAAATGGAATTAGTCTTGATTTTAGAGACAGTGAGTTTGTGGCTATACTAGGTCCTTCTGGATCAGGAAAAACAACACTACTTAATGTTATAGGAGGTCTTGTTCAATATGATAGTGGTGAATATATAATTAATGGTCAGTCTACAAAAAACTATACTGAGCGTCAGTGAGACACATTTAGAAACAATGAAGTTGGTTTTATATTTCAAAACTATAATTTAATTTCTCACCAAACAGTTTTAAAAAATGTGGAGCTAGCACTTTCTTTGTCTGGAGTGTCAATGGAGGAGAGAAGACAGAGAGCAGTAAAATCACTTGAAGATGTAGGGTTATCTGAGCATATAAATAAACTACCTAATCAGCTTTCAGGTGGTCAGCAGCAAAGAGTATCAATTGCACGTGCACTTGTAAACAATCCTACAATCATCTTTGCTGATGAACCAACAGGAGCCCTTGACACAAAGACTAGTGTTGAGGTAATGGATACCTTAAAAGACGTTTCAAAGAATAAGCTTGTTGTAATGGTAACTCATAATTCTGATCTTGCTCAAAAGTATGCTAACAGAATTGTAACAATACAAGATGGCATGGTGAAAAGTGATTCTAACCCTATAAATGTCAATAATGATAAAAAGTTAAAAGTTAAACGGACAAAAGAAAAGGGTAAAAGGAAGTTTTACAAAAAAGTTTCGATGCCATTTTTAACGGCAATGGCTTTAAGCTTTTCTAATTTAATGGGGAAAAAGGGCAGAACCTTTATGACTGCTTTTGCAGGAAGTATTGGAATTATTGGAATCGCTAGTGTACTTGCCTTGTACACTGGAACTCAACAGTACATAAATAATGTTGAGTCAGATGTTTTATCTTCTTATCCTTTAAGTCTTACAAAGACAAAATCCTTAATAACTGGACTTGTAAACTCATCATCTAAAAATTTAAGCTCATCTTCTTCAATTTTAAGCTCCAAAGACAATAACCAGGATGAAAAAATTGGCGTAAGGAAGGTGCTTTCATTAGTTTTATCTCAAGGAGGGAAAAACGACCTGTCGACTTTAAAAGACTATCTTGATAAAAACTATGAAGACATTAATTCTCAAGCTTCAAGTATTCAATATTCTTATAATGTTAGTCCTTTGATATATGCAAGCGATACTTATGGAACAAGACAGGTTTATCCAAAAAACGTACTTAGTTCGCTTTCCTCAGATAATGCTTCTCGAACTTCTTCAAGTTCAGTAATGGATAGTAATGCCTTAAATACAGTCGCTTCCCAGAGTGATTTTTCTTGTCTTCCTGTTGATGATAGCGTTTATAAATCAAAGTACGAACTTACCTCTGGTAGGTGAGCAGAATCATCAAACGAGTGCATTTTAGTATTAAATAGTGATTGTTCCATGTCTGATAGCCTTTTATATACTTTGGGTATTAGAGATTATAACGAGATAAAAAACTCAGTTGAGGCTTACACCAAGCAAGAGAAAGTCAATTTACCCGAGAACTATGACTCTGTATCATATGATGATATTTTAAATAAGAGTTTTAAGTTTGTAAGTCCATCTGATATGTATGTTCATGATGCTAGCACCAATACATTTATTAACAAGTCAGAAGACACCAAATATGTAGAGAATTTATTAAACCAAGCTAAAGAAATTAAAATTGTAGGAATTGTTAAATCATCAACTTCAGCTACTTCTGCTTCTATTTTGTCTCCTGGTATAAATTTTTTTGATGAAATAAACAAAATATGTATAGATAGTGCAGCCAATTCTGAGGTTGTAAAATCACAAATCGCAAACCCTACAGTTGATGTTTTATCAAACAAAACATTTGATTCTGAATCGAATTCCAAATCGCAAAATTTAGATATTAATAACTTTATTGAGGTTGATACAAATGCTATAAATTCTCTTTTTTCATTTGATAGTTTAAATATATCACCTCAAAATATAAATATAGATGAAGCACAAATATCAAATATTATTTATAGCTCTATATCACCTGAGCAATTCACCCAGGTTGTTAGTCAGATTGTTAAAGATAAACACTTTTCTGACCAAATTATCAACATTGTAAAAGAAGCTATAACAAAGTTTTTGCAAGCTAAAGTTTTAAACCCAGATCTAGACCCGAATAAATACTTTTCTAAAGGAGGGGAGGGTTATAACTACATTCAAAGTTCACTAGATAAAATTAGTATAGAATCTAGTTCGCATATAACGAGTATTTT
>CAVGFB010000002.1:0-6157 GCA_963628375.1 Gorillivita sp. (SeqCode) | reverse complement strand
GTTATCAATTGACATCTTTCTCCTTTATTAATAATTTATATCTTTATTAAATAAATAAATTATAATACAAATAAACAAAAAAAGGAGTAAACATGACACCACACAATCAAGCTAAAATTGGCGATATTGCAAAAAATGTAGTTATGCCTGGAGATCCGCTTAGGGCTAAATACATTGCTGAGAACTTTTTAGATGATGCAAAACTAGTAAACGATACTAGAAACAATCTAGCCTATACTGGAACTTATAAAGGAAAAGAAGTCACTGCAATGTCTTCTGGGATGGGAAACGCAAGCCTCGGGATTTATGCATACGAATTATTCAAGTTTTATGATGTTGACAACATCGTTCGTGTTGGAACATGTGGAGGTAGCACTAAAGACGTTGATCTTCTTGATGTTGTTTTATCTGAGCAGACATATTATGAGGGAGACTATGCTTATACCCTAAATAATGAAAAATGTCATTTAATAAAGGCTAGCAATTCTTTAAATGAAGTTATTAAACAACAAGCAAAAAATAGCAATATTAAACTTTTCTGTGGCACTACAATTACAAGTGACGTTTTTGGTCCATACATGACTGACCCTGATAAATATAATAATCGTATTCCTGAAGAACTTAATCCTTTGTCTATAGAAATGGAATCATTTGCACTATTTTATATAGCAAAAATGCTTAAAAAAAGAGCTACTTGTATTATGACAGTAGTTGATACGCCATTTTCTAATAAAGAAGTATCAGCTGAGCAGCGTCAAGAGGGACTAAACACTATGATTACTCTTGCTCTTGATTCTATATTAAACTTCTAAAAATATTTGAATACTAAAATTTTAGATATTCGAAAAATAAAGCAAAACTTCAATAAAGGAGTTAACATGACACCACATAACGAAGCAAAATTTGGTGAAATCGCAAAGAATGTAATTATGCCTGGAGATCCGCTTAGGGCTAAATATATTGCTGAGAATTTCCTAGAAGATGCAAAACTCGTAAATCAGATTAGATGCAATTTTGCTTATACTGGCACTTATAAAGGAAAAGATGTAACTGTTATGGCTTCTGGTATGGGCATACCAAGTATGGGTATATATGCACATGAACTGTTTTCCGACTATGATGTTGACAACATAATTCGCATTGGAACATCTGGGGGCAATTCTAAAGAAATTGGACTTTTAGATATAGTGTTATCAGAGCAAACTTACTGTGAGGGAAACTTTGCTTATAATTTAAACCACAAAGAATGTCATCTTATTGAATCTAGTGAATGCTTGAATAAAGTAATAAAAGAGCAGTCAAAAGAAAACAACATTAAACTTTTTAGCGGAACTACAATTACCACAGAAGTTTTTAGCCCTTATATAGTTGACCATGAAAAATACGTTAACCGAGTTCCAAAAGATCTTAATCCGCTCTCTACAGAGATGGAAGCATTCCCACTGTTTTACCTAGCAAAAATGCTTAATAAAAATGCAACTTGTATAATGACTGTTGTTAATACTCCATTTTCTAAGGAGAACGTGTCAACAGAAAAACGCCAAAAAGGTCTAAATGATATGATTAGCCTTGCTCTTGATTCTATAGCAAAGCTTTAAATTTAAATTAGCAACTCTAAGACGGTATTTGATAGAAACAAAATAATGTGTAAGTCGAGTGATTCTGTAAGTAAATTAGCAGATGCATTGTATTCTGGTAAGATTTGTGTTTTTGAAACAGATACCGTTATTGGGATTGCTTGTAGTGTATTTCCATTCAATAAAAATCTAACACTAGAAGAATCAATTAAAACAGGACATGCAAGCTACGAAAAAATTTATCAAATAAAAAATCGTGATAAATCGAAGCAGCTCCCTTGAATGCTTTATGATAAGAATGATTTAAATAGTTGAATACACGAAAAAGATTTCTTTAACACAAAACATTTTAATAACACCTTATCTGATCTAATTAATACAGGATGACCTGGAGCAACTACTCTAATTTTTGATGTAAATGAAAAAGTTCCTGATTATTGCTGTTCAATATCAAAAAATAAAAAAACTGTAGCTTTTAGAGTGCCAAAATTTAAAGAACTATGCGAAGCAATAAAATTATGTAGTTCTCCCATTTTTTGTACCAGTGCTAATATTTCTGGTCAATTACCTGTATCTGATATTGATTATGCCCCACATGAAGTTTTAAACGAAGTTGACTTTGTTTTTACAAAACATTGCACAACTAAACAATCAAATAAACCTTCAAAAATAATCGACTGCACAAACTCTGACTTTAGACAACTAAGATAAATATTTAATTGAAGCTATTCGCTGCAGAAATTCCTGCAACAATTCCACTAAGAAAAGCTCAATATAGGTTATATCCTCCACAAGGACCATCTACATCAACACATTCCCCTGCAAAATAAAGTTGCTCATTCTCTTTAAAGCTTAAACTTGAAGGGTCTATATACTTTGTTTTGACTCCACCTTTTGTTATTTGATGACTAATTGGATAAATAGAAGGATTTTTAAGAATAACATTCTTTAATTTATGAGCAATGTTTTGAATGTTCATATATTCAATAGTTTCTGGAAGTAGAACATCAGAGATTTCTTTAAGTAACATACCTGCTAAAAGTCGTTTTGTACTTAAGGTTTTTAGATGTTTATTTTCAGTTTTTTGTTTTGTAGAAATAAAACTCTTAAATCTCAACTTTAATAACTCTGTAAGCTCACGTTCTGAGAAATCAGGAAGCAAATCAAGAATGAGAACGTTATTTCTGCTTTTGTTTGCGTCTTGATATGAACTATCTAAGTACCTTGAAATGTTGAAACTAGCTATTCCAGATATGCCGTATTTTCTAAATAGGATTTCTCCAGTTTCTGAAACAATTTTATTATTAGATAAGTTATTATCACGAACTAGCGTCAACTTGGCTTTTACCCTTATTCCGTCCAGTTTTTTTACAAAACTATTTTTTACAGTTATAGGACATAAAGAATAACTTTGGGCTCTCATAGCTTTGTTCGGAATAAAAGTTTCTAACCATTCTGTATTGCTACCTGTTGTGATAATTGTTGTAGACTTCTTATTAAGACTTTCAATTTTTTTGCTTGTATAGATGTTAATATTTCTATCTCTGATGTCATACATTAAAGCATCCAATACACTGCTTGCTTTGTTAGTTATAGGAAAGATCATCCCATAATCATTAGAGCGTCCTATTATTCCTAAATCATCTAAAAACTTACTTACACTTATATTCCCTTTTTTAAAATTTTTCTCTCATACGTCCTTTACAAATTGAAAATTATTATATTTTTTAAAGATATTAGAAAAGTTTTTTGTGTCAACCTTATTTTCATCTAGTGCTAAAAGTTCTGAGTTAGAATAATTGCATCTGCCATTACCGGTTTTTAGAATAGTTTGCCCTGCTTTTTTGCTTTGTTCATAAATATTAATTTTAAAGTTTGCTTTATTTTTATTAACTAAGCAATCATGAGCCACTATTGCAGCACTTAATCCGGCAGGACCTGAACCTATAATATCTATTTGCATAATGTTTTATTGACAGTCTTAATTTTTCTTATTTTGCTGGCTTGAAGAGCTACTTTTATTCTGGGTATTACTTTTGTAATTATTTTTTTTCGTGGTATTTTCATTACTTTGATTGTTGTAACTCTCAGTAGTATTGTCTGTTTTATATGAGTTATAACCACTATTGTAATTTTTTGCATACTCATCATTTTGAGAATAATAATATATAGTATCTGTAGATGTACTGCTTGCCTTACCTGGAGAGTTAGGGTGATCTTTATAGTATTGTACTCGAGTTTGCTTTAATTGTTGTTCTTCATAATCAGAAGTCACGACCCATTGGTCGGTGAGGTCAACCATTAACGGATTTTCTAGGTTTTCTACCATTTTAATCATTCTAAGAGCTGCTTCTCTATTCATATAAACATAAGACACTCCGTCCTCGCTACCAGTAGTAGACGGAATCATGGCAGTATACAAGTTTATTGCTTGAGCTTCTTTAAATTTTGATGCAATATTGTATAAATCCATAGCAGAAAAATCCGTTTTTACATACTTTGTAGCAACCGATAAAACATTTGGAAGCTCAGAAAGGTTTAACTTCATAGCTTTATCAATCAAAGCCTTCATTAACTCTCGCTGGTGTGCCGTACGTGTAAAGTCCCCGTCTGCGTAGTTTCGAGATCTGGAATAAGAGAGAGCCTGTGAACCATTTAGAGTTTGACGTCCTGCTTTTATTTGGTCATCAACCTTACTATCAGAAACAGCTTCTGTAATATTTATCTCAACACCTCCAACAGCATCAACCATATCCTTCAATCCATTAAAACTTATCTCTGCATAGTGAGAAACCTCAACATTAAACATCTTGTTCACTTGTTTAATAGTGCCTTCTATCCTGTCAGTGTAATAGACAGAGTTAAATTTCTCGTAACTACCATTGTAGTAAATTTTTGTATCTCTTGGAATTGAAATCATCGAAACATAGTTATGAACTGGGTCTACTCTAACAAGCATACAAGTATCTGATCTACCTTCTGTAAGTTTAATCTCGCCTTCTGCTTCTCTTGTATCTGTTCCAACTAAAACCATGTAAAAAGGTTCATTATGCTCTGTCGATTTAAGAACAGAAGAATCAAAATCCTCATCATTTAGATTTGTGTTAGCTAGTAAATATAACCATACACAAATTGCCACAATAATGGCGAGAACAATGGCTACAATACTCGACACTAATGCTGTCTTCTTCTTTTTAGATTTGGGTTTTTTTGTATTCTTTTTTTTGTTTTTATTTTGATGTTTTGGTTTGTTGTTATACGTAGTATCTATGGGTTTTATAGGACTTTTTATAAACACATTTTCATTTAGTTCGTTATGATTTCTTGTTTTCTTGCTTTGCATATTTTTTAAACAATCTTTTTATTGTGCTTTTTTATAAATATATCCTATTTAAAGGGAATACCTTATTTGTGCGATGAAGCTAGAGCGTCCTTTAATATTAGGTTGCACAACTGCCAAAACTCAAGACCTGCAATTTTAGCACTCTCAGGAACAAGAGAAGTAGCGGTCATGCCTGGTAGGGTATTTGTTTCAAGCAAAAATACATTATTATTCTTGTCAACTATAAAATCAGTCCTTACAATACCCTTACAGCTCAAACATAAATGAGCGTCTGCAGCTAAGATTTGTAATTTTTTTGTTAATTCGCTCGATATTTTAGCTGGGCATATATGTTTTGAGCCTCCCTGTGCGTATTTAGACTCAAAATCATAAAATTTATTTTTTGGGACAATCTCGATAACAGGAAACGAACAAACATTATCTACATAATTTTTTAAATTATCATTAAACGATTGTTTTTCTTCTTTATTTACAATCATTGTAGGAACAGTAAATTCCCGACCTTCAATATACTTTTCAACAACAACGTATTTATCAAGTTTTAATGTTTTATCTAAAGCTTCTTTTATTTCTCTTTTTTCGTTACAAATAAAAAGCCCGACACTGCTACCTTGGCTTGCAGCTTTTACAACCACATTCTCACCAATCTTAGCTGTAATTTTATCGATATCGTACTGCATATTGTCAACAACAACAAAGTCTGAAGTGGGTAATGGTCTTTTATAGTTGATATACAAAAGTTTAGTTAGAGCTTTATTTATTGCGATAGAACTTGAACACACACCACTGCCAGTATAAGGAATTTTGAGAGTTTCAAGCAAGCCTTGTATTTTGCCATCCTCTCCACCTTTACCGTGAAGCGCTATAAATACAACGTCTGGCTGACAGTCAATCAAAGAGTTAATAAAATTACTATCCTTTGTATCAATATAGGTAACTGTATACCCAATATCTTCTAGCAAGCTACCGACATTATTGCCAGTTTTTAAGCTAATTTCTCTTTCAGAACTAGTTCCTCCCAGCAAAAGAGCAATATTTTTTACACCATTTAATTTATACATCTGCAACATTATACCACAACTAATACATTGCCTTATTAATGATAGTTGTACTGTTTGGTTGCTTGTTCGTTTATTGGCTTGTAGTTTTTAGATACTGCTTTAAATGTAATTGAAAATCATACATTTTAATTAATGAAAGCCTGCGTTTTTATTTGTATATTTTATTTGCTTTAATA
>CAVGFB010000001.1:0-3371 GCA_963628375.1 Gorillivita sp. (SeqCode) | reverse complement strand
TTTTAAAAGGAAAGTTGAAAATCGGAATAATGGAAGCTGATATTGACGGGGACGTTGATGCTCAAGTTATAAAAGATAGTGGTATTAAATCTATACAACTACATACTGGTGGCATGTGTCATCTTGATTCTGAAATGACAAGACAAGGCCTTGATGAGCTTGGCACAAAAGATATTGATCTTGCTATTTTAGAAAACGTTGGCAATCTTGTATGCCCTGCTGAGTTTGATACTGGTTCTCACTTAAATGTTGTAATTTTAAGTATATGTGAGGGAGATGATAAACCATTAAAATACCCTCTTATGTTTGAGATGAGTGATGTTTTACTTATAAACAAGATAGATGTTGAACCGTATTTTGATTTTGATATGAAAAAAGTCACTGATTTTGCTTTAATGCGAAATAACAATATTAAAATATTTCCTATATCTGCAAAAACTGGACAAGGAATTGACAAGTGATGTGATTTTTTACTTTATAAAGTAAATGAATTTCTAAATTAATAATATTCTTGTTATGATCTATATAGATGATTTATAAATAAAATAACGTTTATTTTTTTAAACTACATGAAATCTTTTGACTTAGAACATATTCGTAACTTTTCTATAATTGCACACATTGATCACGGTAAGTCTACAATATCAGACAGGATATTGGAAAAAACAGGCTCTATTGATAAACGCAACATGCATAAACAAATTCTTGACACTATGGATATTGAACAAGAACGAGGAATTACTATTAAATCTCAGGCTGTAAGGGTTTTTTATACTTCAAAAGATGGAGAGGAATTTGAGTTTAACCTAATTGATACTCCTGGACATGTTGATTTTACATATGAGGTTTCCAGATCCCTAGCTGCCTGTGATGGTGCTGTTTTAGTAGTAGATGCTACACAAGGTGTTGAGGCACAATCTGTTGCTAATGCCAATATGGCAATGAATGCTAACTTGGAAATTTTACCTTTAATTAACAAAATTGATCTACCTGCTGCCGAACCAGAAAGAGTCAGACAAGATATTGAAGAGAGCTTAGCAATTCCTGCTTCAGATGCAGTTTTGGCATCTGCTAAAACAGGAGAGGGTATAGATGAACTCCTAGAAAGTATTATATATACAATACCTTGTCCTCGTGGCAATAAGAATGCAGAATTTAAGGGACTTATTTTTGATTCTTATTTTGATAGTTATAGAGGTGTTGTTGCATTAATTAGAGTTGTTGATGGATGTATAAAAGATCGTGATGATGTTGTTATGCTATCATCAAAAAAATCTACATTAATTGATGAGGTAGGTTACAAAAATCCAGACATGATTCCAACGAGTGTTTTAAACACAGGTGAAGTTGGCTATATTGTAACAGGACTTAAAAATGTATCTGAAATAAAAGTAGGGGACACCATTGTATCTAAAAAATCTGCAGATACTGCTTCTCCTCTCCCTGGATATAGAGAAGTTAAACCTATGGTTTTTACTGGAATATTTCCAATAGACGGTGATCAATATGAGCAACTTAAAGAAGCACTTGAAAAATTATCATTAAACGATCCAGCACTTGTATGAGATTCAGAAGTCTCACATGCTCTAGGATTTGGCTTTAGAGTTGGATTTTTAGGACTTTTACACATGGAAGTTGTAAAAGAAAGATTAGAACGAGAATTTAATTTAGATCTATTAGCTACTGCGCCATCTGTTCAATACAGAGTCTATACTAAAAAGAACAATGAAGTTTTAATGATAAAATCCCCTCAAGAGATGCCAGACCCCTCTCTAATAGACCACATAGAAGAGCCTATTTTGAAAGCTAGCATTATGATTCCACCTGATTATGTTGGATCTGTTATGGACTTAACAGTTAAACGTAGAGGTGTTTTTAAAACCATGAAATACATTACTCCTTCTACCGTAGAAATGTTATGAGAAATTCCAGCTAGTGAGCTTATTATGGATTATTTTGATAGATTAAAATCCATTACCAAAGGTTATGCTTCTCTAGATTATGAATTTTTGAAATATAGCACTGCTGATTTGGTTAAGTTAGATATTTTGCTTTCTGGTGAACAGGTAGATGCACTTTCATTTATTGTTCATCGAGATTTTGCATACAGTAAGGGATTATCTCTTACAACAAAGTTAAAAGATATTATTCCACGACAACTTTTTGAAGTTCCTATTCAGGCAGCTGTTGGAAATAAAGTACTTTCAAGAACCAATGTAAAGGCAAAACGTAAAGATGTGCTTGCTAAATGCTATGGTGGAGACATTACAAGAAAACGAAAGTTATTAGAAAAGCAAAAAAAAGGAAAAAAGAAAATGAAGGCAATCGGTAATGTAGAAGTTCCTCAAGAGGCATTTATGGCAATTCTTAAAGTTGAAGATTAAACTTACTCTATAAATCTAAAATTATAAATGAGTAATAATTTAAACGAATTTTTTAAAAATCATAAATATATTTTAGCTCCAATGGCAGGGGTTTGTGATGTTGCTTTTAGGCATATATGCATTGAAAATGGTTGTGATTTAACATACAGTGAGATGATTAGTTCAATGGGTCTTGAATATGCCAATGAAAAAACAAAAGACAAACTTAAACTTGCTAATAATGAATCAAAATTTGTTGTTCAATTATTTGGACATGATAGCTATGTTATGGCAAAACAAATAGAAGCTATTTGTGATTTATTTGATGTTTATAAAACTAAGAACGAACATAAAAGAAGAAAACTTTTATATATCGATATTAATATGGCATGTCCTGCTCCTAAAATTGTAAAAAAGGGCGATGGTGCTGGACTTATGTGTGATATAAAAAAAGCACAAGAGATAGTTTCACAGTGTTGTAAGGTAAGTAAAGTTCCAATTACAGTAAAGTTCAGACGTGGATTTAATTGAGGGGAGGACACATCTTATGAGTTTGCTAAAACGATTGAGCAGGCTGGTGCTTCTGGTCTATGTATTCATGGTAGATATGCTAAACAATATTACAGAGATAAAGCAGATTGAATCTGTATAAAAAAGATAGCCGATAATGTTGATGTTCCAGTTATTGGCAGTGGTGACATTATAGATAAAAATTCTGCAGAGAAAGCATTTAGAACTGGAGTTATTGCAATTATGATTGGTAGAGCAGCAAGAGGAAACCCCCTAATTTTTAATACTGTTAAAGGAATAAACAAAAATGCAGATTTAAAAGATAAATTAACTCTAGCTAGACGTCAATTAGATTTATTTATGTACTATAAGTTAAAAAATATATGTGATATGCGAAAACATTGTATATGGTACACAAAGGGAATGCCTAATTCGTCATATGCAAGGAAAAAATTTTCTAAATGTAGTTCATATAGTGATTTTATAGACGTATTTAAT